>NZ_JBQTCF010000009.1:0-123760 GCF_052379845.1 Roseinatronobacter sp. NSM
CACGCTGATCCGCTTCGAATTTCATAGGGGCATGCGGGTCACTGCATGCCCCTTTTCCATGTTCGGAGCTGCTGATGAAACGACTATTTGGCTATTTTGAAGCGCGCATAAACGCCTATCCTGACGATGCGCCGCAGCGCCCGCCTGAAACCCTGCCGGGGTTTGTGCTGCATTACGCGCGCGGCGTGTTGCCATGGCTTTTGTTCATGTCGGGCCTGTCGATCACTTTCGCAGCGATCGAGATTATTTTGCTGGGCTATCTGGGCACGCTTGTCAACCGGATGACCGAACTTGGCCCCGAGCGTTTTCTGGCTGAGGAAGGCGCCCGCCTTATGGGCATGGCCGGGCTGCAATTGGCGGTTTTGCCCGTCATTTCGGTGATTGGCGCGTTGGTCATGTATCAGGTCATCATGGGCAATTTTCCCCAGCGTATTCGCTGGTTGGGCCATCGTTGGTTGTTGGGTCAGTCGATGGGGTATTTTCAGGATGAATTCGCAGGCCGCGTGTCCACAAGGCTGATGCAAACGGCATTGGCCGTGCGCGAAGTTACCATGAAGCTGATGGATGTTGCGGTCTATATTCTGGCCTATTTTCTGGGGTCGCTATGGCTTGCGGCCACACAGGACCTGTGGCTGGCGTTGCCATTCCTGATATGGGCGGCGGCTTATGGGGCGCTATTGTCGGTAATTGTGCCGCGTCTGGGGCGTGTGGCGCAACAGCAGGCGGATGCGCGCGCCGACATGACAGGGCGCATTGTCGACAGCTACACCAATATTGCCACGGTCAAGCTGTTCAGTCACAGCGCGCGCGAAGAAACCTATGCGCGCAACGGGCTGGACGGGTTCTTGCAGACGGTCTATCGCCAGATGCGGCTGGTGGCGGTGCAGGATGTGTCGGTCAATTTGCTGAACGCGCTGCTGACGGGTGCGGTGACGGGACTTGGCATCTGGTTGTGGCTGCAAGGGCAGGTGGAACTTGGGGCGCTGGCCGTGGCCATTCCGTTGGCCTTGCGGTTGGGGAACATGTCGCATTGGATCATGTGGGAATTTGCCGCGCTGTTTGAGAACATCGGCACAGTGCGTGACGGGATTGCCACATTTGCCGCAGCCCGGTCGGTGCAGGATGTGCCGGGCGCCACGCCGTTGGTGGTGCGCAAGGCCGAAATCCGGTTTGACCGGCTGACATTCCGCTATGAAGGGGACATGCCCGCAGGGCGCAAGCCTGCGGTCATTGACGCGATGGACCTGACGATTGCCCCGGGCGAGAAGATCGGCTTGGTGGGGCGGTCGGGTGCAGGAAAATCTACCTTGGTCAATCTGTTGCTGCGGTTTTATGATGTGGGGTCGGGGCGCATTTTGATTGACGGGCAGGATATTTCGCAGGTCACGCAGGACAGTTTGCGTGCGGCCATCGGCATGGTCACGCAAGATACGGCGCTGCTGCACCGTTCTGTGCGCGACAATATCGCCTATGGCCGGCCAGAGGCCAGCGACGCCGAAATCTGGCAGGCCGCGCGCATGGCCGAAGCGGACGGGTTTATTGCCGGTCTTGTAGATGCCAAGGGCCGCCGTGGTCTGGATGCGCATGTGGGCGAACGCGGCGTCAAGCTGTCGGGCGGGCAGCGCCAGCGCATAGCGATTGCGCGTGTCGCGCTGAAAGATGCGCCCATCCTGATTCTGGATGAGGCCACCTCGGCGCTGGATTCCGAAGTCGAGGCCGCGATTCAGGGCCAGCTTCACCAGCTGATGCAAGGCAAGACCGTGATTGCGATTGCGCACCGCCTGTCCACGATTGCCGCGATGGACCGGCTTGTGATCATGGATCAGGGGCGGATTGTCGAACAGGGCACCCATGCGCAATTGCTGGACCAGGGCGGGCTGTATGCGCGGCTTTGGGCGCGGCAATCGGGCGGGTTTCTGGTGGATGAAGGGTAGGGGGCTGGCCTTTGGCGGGGGTGCACCATCATCAGTTTGCGGGGGTGGTGCAATTCCCTCTTGATCTTGGGCGGGCGCTGTCATAACCCTGCGCAACGGAATAGGGGTATAGCTCAGTTGGTAGAGCATCGGTCTCCAAAGCCCGAAATAAACTCCATAAAATCAAAGCAGTAGTTTGCTATCTTTATCAGGACATTGCGGGAACGCAATGTGAACCTGATAACCTACCAATTTACACCTCAAACATGAAAAAACCCGGAGCGCGTGCAGGCGCATCCGGGTCGATAGCTTTGGATATGACCGAAGTCAGGCATACAGAATGCCCGAAACTGGCACACCTTGCAAGTCCGGGGGTGGGGCATGCATGAGCGTATCAACCGCTTCGAATGGCTTAAGGCGGTGCTTCGTGACGAAGCTTTGAATATGACGGCCAAAGCAACCGCCAGCGCCCTCGCAGTGCAATTCTGCTGTGATGAAACAGGGCAGATAAATCCAAAGTCCACGACCCTTGCTGACTATCTTGGGGTTTCGCTTGCCAGTGTCAAACGCGCTGTAACTGACCTGATCAAAGCGGGTTGGCTTTACAGATACGATGGCAGAGGAAACCGGAAACACACCAGATACACCCTGATTTCGCCGGTGAATATAACCCCATTCCGCGCACCAAAAGGCGAGCAGAGACGTCGAAAGGCCGATCCGATTTCTGATGATCAGCTTCACGAAACAGAAGCAAAAAGTGGCTCAGTTGCGAGCCTTCAAAGGTTCAAACCCGACCCTTCTAAAGGCTCAAATGCGAGCCTTCAAAGGTTCAGGAATGAGCCTTTCTATATAGAACAATCTTCAGAACAATCTGTTTTCGAACAATCACCACCAACAATCCACAGAGAGGGAAGGGATAGAGATATGCGCATTCAGGCTGGAAGGCCGGTGGTATTCTCACAAGTTGTCCACCACGGAACGGCACAAGAGGCAGACTGGAACAAATGGTTAACCACCCATGAACTTCCTAGCCTGGCAGCAATTGGCCTAAGGATTTCTGACAATGCAGGAACGGGCTGGGATATGCCTTGGAGATATCCACCTTCAGCAAACGACAGACAGCGCACTGAACAGGCTTTGTCCTTCGCTTGGTGGTTGGTCAATCAAGCAAACGCCAAAGCCAAACGTGATATCCCTTCACCGGCAAACCAGATCGATAAGGTGCGCTATGCTGGTGAATAGGACAGCAATGGACCAAAGGCAGTGCGATCAGCAACCGCCGCGTGACATTCTGACCGATCTTTCAATCAGGGTCAGGCGCTTATGCCCAGGCCATCGTGACCCACACAGGTTCCATGAAGAGAAAAGTGCAATAGCCCATGAGCTGGCCATGTTGGCAGCTGGGGCAGAGTAGGAGCTACAGGATGAACAAGGATCAGATGGCGGCGCAGGCGGATGATGTGGCAGTGTTGATCGACAACTATCTTAAGCGTGTTTGCGATGCCAGAGAGATCAAGCCTGAAGTAGCGCTTGCTGGCGCACATGCGCAGATCATAGCCCTGATGGCCATTACACTTGGTGCAAAGGTCACAGCTGAAGAGCTGCGCCGCGCCGCAACCGAGATGGATTTCTTCGCGAATGAAATCACTCTGGCAACCAGTCGAGCAACAGGCCGGGCGTGACCTTATCGGTCTTCAAAGGTACTTCTTGACCGGTGCCGGTTGGGGGTAATTCGCGCCCCGACAATTCAGGCTTTGCAAATAATTACAAGGGGATGAAATGAGAATACTTGAGGAACTGCCGCTTGGCGACACTAAGGCCAGCCGCTTCCGGATTGGCGGCGCTGACCTTTGCGAGCTGCTTGGCATTTCCCCTGCTGCCCTCTCCAAGCTGAAGGAACGCGGCATTGCAAAGCACCATGGACGTGATTCGTATGATCTGGCCGAAACCATTCGCGCCTACGTTTCCCACCTTCGCGAAACTGCCAGCGGCCGAGGCGGTGAAGACCATGTGAACACCCTGACAGCCGAACGCGCACGGCTAGCGAAGGAACAAGCGGACTCTCAGGCAATCAAGAACGCAAAGCTTCGCGGTGAGTTGGTTGACGCTTCAGAGGTTGAACGCACTTGGGGGGACGTCCTGCGCCAGGTCCGCGCGCGCATTATGGCCGTGCCGTCCAGGTTGCGCGCCGATCGACCGGAAATTGACCGGACTGTCATCGATGACATGGACAAGGCCCTACGCACCGCCCTTATGGAGTTGGGTCATGCTGATTGAAGATGTTGCCCGCAATGCCCTGCGCGGACTGATACCGCCGCCACGCCTGCGCCTGTCCGAGTGGATAGAGTCCAACGTAACGCTGCCCGAAGGGGTGAGTGCGCAGCCCGGAAGGGTGCAACTATGGCAGTTTCAGCGAGAGATTGCGGACGCGATTGGCGACCCCGCACTTGAACGTGTGACTTTGGTCAAACCGGTTCGCGTCGGTTTCACAACACTTCTGACCAGTGCAGTTGCAAGCTTTGTGGCGAATGAACCTGCGCCCATACTGTGCCTCTTGCCGACTGAGGCGGATTGCCGTGACTACATGGTAAGTGATGTCGAACCGATATTTGCCGCTTCGCCGGCTGTCGCGAAGGCGCTGGCAGATGACCGCGAAGACAATGACCGAAATACGCTTATGTCCCGCCGCTTTCCGGGTGGCTCGCTGAAGGTGGTCGCAGCGAAGTCCCCGCGCAACCTGCGCCGGCACAATGTCCGTGTATTGTTCATCGATGAAGCTGACGGCATGGAGAACACTTCAGAAGGTTCACCGATCTTGCTGGCAGAGCGACGCACATTGTCATTTCCTGATCGTAAGATCGTCCTGGGATCAACGCCGGTTCACGAAGACACCAGCCATGTGATTCGCGCCTATGCACAAAGTGACGGCCGAATATTTGAAGTTCCTTGCCCTGAATGTGGAACATTTTCCGAGATACTTTGGGATCAAATCATTTGGGATGAAGGACAGCCGGAAACCGCGCGGTGGCAATGCCCTGAATGCCGTTCGGAAATAGTCGAGGGCCACAAGCCCCAGATGGTTGCGCAAGGTCACTGGCGCGCCACTCGCCCGCACGTGAAGGGCCACGCGGGCTTTGCCCTAAATGCCCTGGTTTCGCTTCATACCAATGCATCCTGGGCACGCCTTGCCGCTGAATTTATCACCGCGAAAGATGATCCGACCACCTTGCAAACATTCGTAAACACCATTCTGGGGCAAGGTTGGCGCGGCGAAGGAGAGGAGCTGGATGACGCCAGCCTTGCGGCGCGTGGGGAGGGTTGGAGCCTTGATACACTGCCCGACGAAGTTCTTGTAATCACCGTAGGCGTTGACGTGCAACATGACCGCCTTGAGTTGACCTATGTGGGGTGGTCTGAAGACGGGATTGCCTTTGTTCTTGGTCACAGAGTGATCTGGGGGCAATGGGATGAAGACACAACCTGGTCCGATCTGGACACCGCACTGCGCGAGCGCTTTGCGCATCCGCTGGGTGGCAAGCTGGCTATCGATGCGGTCGCGATCGACGCGGGCGACGGGACCACAATGAACAAAGTTACGGCCTTCGCTACGCCTAGAACAAACCGCCGTGTACTGGCAATCAAAGGCGCGTCAGGGAATCGCCCCTTGATTGAACGTGCCGGTTCCAAAACCAAAACTGGTGCGCGCCTTTGGATTGTGGGTGTCGATACGGCAAAAACCCAGATTTTTGCGCGCCTTTCCCGTGGTTCTTCTATTCGGATGTCAGGTGAGCTACCACGTGTCTGGTATGAACAGGTTGCAAGCGAAAAGGCCGTTTTGCGCTATCGCAGGGGGCAACCTGTCCGGAACTTCGAGCGCATTCCGGGACGCCGCGCCGAAGCCCTTGACTGCCTTGTCTATGCAATTGCTGCGCGTCAGATTGTCAGGCCAGACTGGGAGGTCCGCCGCACAGAACTTTCCCGCCCTGATGCCCCAATGCGGCGCACCGGACCGGTCCTGAAATCGTCATGGATGAAACGCTAAGAGCTTGGCAGGTTGCGCCACGTATTGCCAGTAAAGCAACCCCGTAACTCGGTGAGTGGGAAAACCCCGAGAATGCGCGGCCCAATGACTCCATCGGGCGCGGCGCATAATTCAATACGGTTCTGGCTCGGGATCTTCATAGTATTCGGAGATTGCCTCAGTTCTTGAGGCTTGCTCTTTCAGTTCCTGATTTTCCCTTATTAGGTTTTCAATCAGCCGAGCGGCTCTGAGCAGATTGTCATGCGCGTCCCATGGCGCGTTTCTATCCGGCGCATACAAGCTATCACCAAGCCTAGCTAGAATTTCGGAATTCATTGATCTGTTGTTCGCAAGTGCAGCGGCTTTGATCTGCTCTCGCATTCCATCTGGTAACCTCAGCATAAATTTGGCGCTGTCGCGACCTGCCGAACCCGCCATTGCGCACCCCCTTCATAACTTTCTGTCACCGTGACACTATTTTTCTCTTGACCTCAATAGCGTCACGGTGACTTATAGTGTCACGGTGACTTAGTGGGGCGATTCATGAAAGATAGAAAACCTATGCAGCTTCGTTTGCCGCGAGACCTGAAAGACTGGCTGAAATCCGAGTCCGAACGGAACGGCTCAAGCCAGAATTCCGAGGTAATCCGCGCTCTGCGTTCCGCTATGACCGCAACGCAGAGCGACAATCAAGCCGCCTGAAATCCGGAAAGGAAAACACTATGCCTAGAAAACCCGCCAGCGGGAACGCTACAGAATTGCCTCTAGATCATAAGCCCTGCTACGACAGCGCCCGCGCAATGCATGAGGCCGCACTTGAACAGTTTGCGCGCCCTTCCTTTCAAGCCGTTCCGATGGACATAGGACCGGAACCGGATCCGCATGTTCTTTGGTTGATGCAATGGCGGGATTCTCGCCTTGCTTGGGCTGATCTTTGTGACGTTTTAGGTGAAGATGACGAAGCTACAGAAGCTGTCTACCAGGAGCGTTGGCGGTTGTTTGACCTGATGACAGGAACAAGCCCGACGACCCTTTCGGGAGTTCTTGCGGTAATCTGTGCAATTTATGAGGATGCAAGGGGTGTGGACTGTCTGAATCCGCCCCATGAAATGGCCTTACAAAACCTCATCTTAGCACTTGGTGGGGAGGTGAAACCGCCTGACTCCTGTTGGGTCTTTTCTTCCGGTCAGGCCAAAATCGTGGGGGAAAACACCCAACATTGACTTTCTTTCCCATTTGGTGTTTCAATCCACCAAAGGGGAAGACTCATGCACATCGAATTCAAGTCAACAGAGAAAGATTTTGGGGCAATGGAAATCGCCAAGTATGCGGGCGTGTCTCAGATGAAACAACGCGACTGGCGTCGGCACGGTTACCTTCCACCGGCCGAGCCGGGACGCCGCGCCCGGTATTCGATTTTGGACCTTTGTGTGATTGCCCTGACCAGCATTCAAACCGAGGCCGGTAAAGAATTGGGCGCTGCAAACTGGATAGCGAAAATGAGTGCTGGCGTGGCAAAATCCCAGATTGAGCTTTGTCCACAGGCAGTGGCATTCGAAGGGCTTGAGCTTAACGAAGATCAGAAACGCGCTGCAATGCGCTACGCCGCAGGCTTGTCAGAAGCCGATATTCCGACCCGTTATCTGTTTTTCCCGAACCACTGGGTTTTACCAAGCAGATTGCTTGTCAATTCGGATGAAGCACCCGCGACCTGCTATCACTTCGCAACACTTGCCGAAATGGAAGGGCGTATAGGTCAAGACTGGATATCAGGTCAGATTTTTGACCTGAAGCTATTTGCCGAAAATCTGGCCCAAATGATTGGTGAACCCTTGATTCACTACCATGTTTCAGGGGTCCGGACATGAAGCTGACCCGCCAGGTTGCGCGCGCCGCGCAGCGTGCCCTTAAAGAGCTGATGAAGCGATCAGGGATCGAAGCAGGAGGCCCCGGAAGGCGTTGGGAAGGTGCCTCAACGCTTCATGCGCCTCAAACCCAAACCCTTGCGGCCAGAGGCCCTGCACAAGTGCGCGCAGCGGCACAGTATGTGAACAACCCCTATGGCCAGCGGATTGTTGAAGCTTGGGTTTCCGCTCTTGTTGGAAGCGGGTGGCAGACCAGGTCGCAGCACCCTGACAAACCCACCGCCCGCGACTTGAATGATGAATTCGAGGCCCTTGTAAACCCTGTTTTGCCGATTGCCGCGCGCGCCTTGGTCCGGGATGGCGAAGCGTTCCTGAGAGTCCAGATTACCGAGGAAGCTGGGATCAGACTAAAGGCCATTCCCGCTGAACAAGTCGACCCCACAGTTCACACCGACCTGGGGAACGGCGCGCGCGTCATTGCCGGGATAGAATTTGATCGAGAAGACCAGATTTCCGCATATCATATCTTACCAGAGGCACCCGGGACCCCGTTTGCCGTCTATGGACAGGCAGTCCGGGTTCCCGCCCGCGACGTGATACACATCTTCAATCCAATGTTTCCGGGACAGGTGCGCGGGCTTTCTTGGCTTTCTCCGATCTTGCTGAAGCTGCGCGACCGTGACGAAGCGTCGGATGCACTGTTGATGCAGCTCAAAACCGCATCCCTGATTACCGGCTTCGTAAAAGATCCAAGTGGAAACTTTGCTGGTTTCGAAGGGCAAGAAACCGGTGCGCAATTGAACGTCGCACTTGAACCAGGTGCAATGCGCATTTTGCCGGGGGAGTCAGAGGTCACCTTCAGCACTCCAGGGCAGGGCTTGGCCCAAGCTGTTGAGTTTCTCCGTGCGCAAGACAGGGAAATTGCGGCAGGCGTAGGGCTGACCTTTGAGGGTATGACCGGTGATCTGACCCAAACCAATTATTCAAGTGCGCGGGTTGGCCTTCTGGAATTCCGCCGCCGCGCTGAAATGCTGCAAAAGCACCTGATAGAGCTACAATTCCTACGCCCGTTCTGGCGGCGCTGGATCGAGATTCAAACGCTTTCAGGCACGATAACCGCCCAAGGCGCGGCGCTGGATGATTTCCGCACTGTCAGGTTTATAGCCCCGGGTTGGCAATGGGTTGACCCTAGAAATGAAGTCGATGCCGCGGTTTCCGCGATCGAGGCCGGTTTGAAATCGCGTGAAGAGGTTGTGGCAGGCCGTGGCCGCGACATTGACGAACTGGATGAAGAGATTGCCCGCGACCGGGCCCAGCAAACCCAGAGGAATGCCGCATGACTCTCCATATTCGTAGCCTGACCCCAAGCCCGAACACAGTGGACCTTGAGGCCCGAACCGTTGAAGCGATCGTCAGCACGGGCGCAGACACGCCCCGCCCGGGATTCGTTGAGCGGCTGGACCTGACCGGCGCCGATCTAAGTGGCCTTGTCGGTGCGCCTCTCTTGGACGCACACCAAACGAGATCGACGCGCGATCAGCTTGGAGTGATTGAGGCCGCAGAGCTGCGCGCTGAGGGCCTTTGGATCCGCGCGAAGTTTCGCAGTAACCCCGCCGCGCTCTCTGTTCTGTCTGACATAGCAGATGGCACGCTGCGCGGGCTATCCATTGGCTACACCGTAGCTGAATGGAAAGAGTCGCGTTCAGGCAATCGCCTTGTTCGCACTGCCACCCGATGGAAACCGATTGAGGTTTCCATTGTCCCTGTCCCGGCTGATCCGGGCGCACACTTTCGAGCAGGAAACCAAAACATGCCAGAAGAAATCCAGACCGCGCCCGAGGCGCAAAACCCGCCTCCAGGTGAAGTAATCACCCGAGCCCAGGTCAATGCACAGATCCGCACAATCGCACAGACAGCCGGATTGACGCGCGCTTGGGCAGATCAACAGATTGATGCCGAGGTTACCCCTGATCAGGCCCGTCAGGCGGCCTTTGACGAAATGCAGCGCCGCAGCGCTGAAACCACCACGCGTACAGCGCGCGCAGTGATTGTCACAGACCACACTGACCCCGCCCAAATTGCCACACGGGCAGGGGAAGCCCTTTATGCGCGTTCACACCCCGAGCACCAGATTTCTGAACCTGCCCGCGCTTATGCTGCCATGACAACCATTGACCTTGCGCGTGATTGTCTGCGCCGATCCGGGGTCGCGATGACGGGCATGTCCGCTGATACTGTCATTACCCGCGCATTGCACACGACTTCCGACTTTTCGCTGATCCTTGGTGATGCCGTCGGCCGTGAGCTGCGCCGATCGTATCAGGCTGCGCCCTCTGGTGTGATGCAGGTTGCACGCCAGACTACGGCACGCGATTTTCGCGCAAAACGTGGCCTGATGTTTGGCGATGGGCCTGACTTGG
Source organism: Roseinatronobacter sp. NSM (assembly GCF_052379845.1). Taxonomy (NCBI): domain Bacteria; kingdom Pseudomonadati; phylum Pseudomonadota; class Alphaproteobacteria; order Rhodobacterales; family Paracoccaceae; genus Roseinatronobacter; species Roseinatronobacter sp. NSM. The sequence continues at coordinate 10,220 of NZ_JBQTCF010000009.1, forward strand.
AGAAGGTAAAAGAAGGCGGTGAATTTTCTCACGGCACTATTGAAGAGTCGGGCGAAAGCTACAGCGTCGAAACCTTTGGCCGCATATTTGCCATATCCCGACAAGCGTTGGTGAACGATGATCTGGGGGCATTTATGCAAGTGCCTGCGCGACTCGGCAATGCCGCGCGCCGCTTTGAGGCTGACGCTCTGGTCAAGAAGCTTCTCGACAACCCTGCAATGAGTGATGAGATTGCGGTTTTTCATTCTGACCGTGGCAATATTGATCCACTGACAGCGCCGGGGCTGACAAGCTTGTCTACAGCTCGCACGGCCATGCGGCACCGCAAGGGGCTTGCCGGAGAGCTTATCAATGCAACCCCACGCTTTGTGCTTGTTCCAGCAGAGCTGGAAACAATGGCGGAGCAGGCGCTTGCTGAAATCGCGGCGACGAAGACGGGCGATCATAACCCCTTCGATAACCTGACCCTTGTCGTTGATCCACGCTTGCCCGGAAACCTCTGGTTTGTCGTTGCAGATCCTGCGCTGATCGACGGCCTTGAATACGCCTATCTTGAAGGCGCACCGGGGCCCCAGATCGAGACAAAGCAGGGCTTCGAGGTGGATGGTGTGCAGATGAAAATTCGCCTTGATTTTGGATGTGGCTGGATGGACTGGCGCAGTTGGCAGCGCATTGGCCCAAATGAGCCGCCCGCAGAACCCGAGAGCTGATTGAATGGCCCTGACTAGCACAGAGCTTGAACAAATGCGCGATGCCCTGATTAGGGCACGCGCCAAGGGCACGCGGGAACTACAGATGAATGGCGAACGTGTGCGCTACGGTTCCGATGCCGAAATGGCCGCAGCTATCGCCGATCTGGAAACCCGGCTGCGCGCCGCAAATCGCCCCAGGGCAAACACAATCCGATTTCACAGCTCGAAAGGGTTTTGAGAGATGACAACCCGCCTGCGCCCGATATTGGCTGATGAGAAGACAGCCGCGTCACTGCTTTCAATTAAGCCGAGTGATTTTCGCGCGCTGGTGGACTCGGGACATCTTCCCCCCGCCCGGAGCCTTGGACAGTTTGAGAGATGGGACGTTGATGAATTGGCGCGAATTGCGAGGGGCGAGGCCATTGAGGGCGGGGATTATACATGGTGAAGCAAGGGGTGGTTGAAAGGACAGGCAAGCGCTGGTTGCACGAGCCTAAACCCGGATTGATTTATGTGCGCAAAGGCGGGCGCTACTTAGGTCAAATCACAGCACCGGAAAACACCGAAGACTTTGATCGTCAGTATTGGGAAATACTCTCAGGGAAGCGCTTTGCCGCCAAAACATCATGGTCAGAGCTGATCAAGTCCTATCGACAGTCGTATAGGTGGACAAAGCTTAAGCACGCCACACGCGTGACATATGAGCACGTGCTAGTCTATTTGGAGACCAAGAACGGATCGAAGGATATGACCAGGTTGCAGCGTCGTGATGTTATCGCCGCGCGTGACGCGAACTTGCACCGTCACAAGTTCGCAAATGATATTCCACGGGTTATGTCTGTACTATGCGAACATGCGATCGATATTGGCTGGATCAAGCAGAACCCAGCAAAGGGTGTTCCAAAAATCCCAACCCCTATAGAAAAACAACAACCTCATATTCCATGGCCTGATGTTGCTGTAGAAAAATTCCGTACCGAGGCTTCACCCAGGGCAAGGCTTATTTTCGAGATAGGCGTGGGCAGCGTCCAAAGGCCCGGCGATTGGGTTGGGTTCACTTGGGGCGATTATGACGGAGACAATTTGCGATTGGCTCAGGGAAAGACTGGTACGAAACTTGTCCTTCCATGCACCGAAGCCCTGAAGGAAGCACTTGACGACGCAAAGGCCCGCCTTGGTGCCGCCCCACACCCGAGCAGGCCAATTTTAACAACGCAAAAGGGGCAGAGGCTCACATACAGCGGCCTTAGTCAGGTTATGCGTAAGGAGCGCCGCAGGCTAGGGCTGAGCGCTTTTGATCTGCATGCGCTGAGATACCGAGGAGTGCAGGAGCTTGCTTGGAAGGGCTGCACTGATGAAGAGATAGCCGCCTATTCCGGACACTTCTCGATCGACATGATCCGCAAATACGCAGGCGAGGCGCGTCAGATAATGCGCGCTCGACAGGCAAGGGAGAAACGCAGGTGAACAGAACATGCACAGAACAAAAACCTGATAACTTCGCTGATAACCGCTTGACGGGGGTTTCAAGAAAACCTAATGAACCCAAAGGACAGGGGTATAGCTCAGTTGGTAGAGCATCGGTCTCCAAAACCGAGGGTCGTGGGTTCGAGTCCCTCTGCCCCTGCCATTCCGGCCAAGGCTTGTCAGTGGTGCGTGGTCCATGCGCACTGACAAGTTGGACATCAACATCCATATCGGTGCGCATAAAACCGCCAGCACGCATTTGCAGCGGCTGTTGCTGCGCAATGCTGCGCGGCTGTCAGCAAAGGGATGCGCCTATTTCGGGCCGAACCGACTGCGCCATGACTTGCGGCTGCCGCCGCTTTGTGTGGACCGCCCGGCCAATGCGCGTGTGATTGCCCCTTTGGTGTCAGAGTTGCGCAATGCGGCGGCGCGCGGCCAGAAGCTGGTGGTGTCCGAGGAAAATATTCTGGGCACCACGCGCGCGGATATCATTGCCCGCGCTGACAGGCTTTATCCTGACGCTGACGGGCAGATTGCGCGGTTCCTGCGGCTTGTGGGGGGGCGGAATGCCACGCTATACATGGCGGTGCGCAGCCCATTATCATTTATCAATTCCGCCTATGTCCAGCAAATCAAGGGCGGAAATCTGTGTGATTTTGACGCTTATGTTGCGGGGTTCGACCCTGCCGCGCTGCGCTGGTCGGACTTGGTGGTGCGGCTTCTTGCCTGTGCGGGGGTGGGGCGGCTGGTGGTGTGGCAATTCGAGGAATATTCGCAGGTCCTGCCGCACCTGTTGGATCACCTGCTGGGCGCGCATGCAGCGGCGGGGTTGCGCGTGTCGCCCACACCCCATCAGGTTGGCAGCTCCGCGCGCGCCATTGAACATGCCCGCGCGCGCCTGCAGACCGACCCCACGCTGAACCCCAAGGACGTGGTGACCCAAGCCGAACAGCTTTATCCGAAATCCGCGCAATGGCCCGGCCCGCAAGCTTTTGCACCCGCCGTGATGGCCGCAGGCCAGCAAAGCTACGCGCATGATTTGCAGACCCTTCGCACCATGGCGCGCGTCACCTTTCTGACGCCCGGTGCCGAACGCAAACCGGACACAAGGGCGAATCATGCTTGAAACTGGCGCTTGTGCTGCGTATGTCAGCCCCTAGACAAGAACAGGTGTGCATTCATGGCCAAGACGAACCCTTTTCAGTTCATGCAGCAGGTGCGGGCGGAAACCGCCAAGGTGACCTGGCCCACACGGCGCGAAGTGACCGTGACCACCGTGATGGTGCTGATCATGGCCGCCTTGACAGCCGTGTTTTTCTTTTTGGTGGACCTGACAATTCGAACTGGTTTGTCGGGCCTTCTGGGCATGTTCAATTAATACGCCAATCCGGCCGCCTTTGGTGCGGGCGGGGCTTGAAATGGCGCGCATTGCGCTGTAACAGCGACCACAAGAAAAAGCGCACCGCACTGGTGCGCTGTTTTGTTTGACTCTATGACGGGGCTGCCACGCTGGCACGGTCCGACACCGGCCGAAAGGCCGCCAGAAACAGGAAGAACATCCATGGCCAAGCGCTGGTATTCGGTAAGCGTTCTGTCGAATTTCGAAAAGAAAGTCGCCGAGGCGATCCGCGTTGCAGTGCAAGAAGGCGGTCTGGAGGACATGATCGAAGAAGTTCTGGTTCCGACCGAAGAAGTCATCGAAGTGCGCCGCGGCAAGAAAGTGACCTCTGAACGCCGCTTCATGCCCGGCTATGTGTTGGTGCGCATGGAAATGACGCCCAAAGGCTACCACCTAATCAACTCAATCAACCGCGTGACTGGTTTTCTTGGCGCACAGGGCAAGCCGATGCCCATGCGCGACGAAGAAGTGAATGCCATTCTGAACCGCGTTGAAGAAGGCGAAGCGGCACCGCGCACACTGATCCATTATGAAATTGGCGAACAGGTCAAAGTGACCGATGGCCCGTTTGAGGGATTCGCCGGTCTGGTGGAAGAGGTCGACGAAGGCGCGAATCGTCTGAAGGTGATGGTATCAATTTTTGGCCGGGCAACCCCGGTCGATCTGGAATTCACGCAGGTTTCCAAGGAAATCTGATGTGAATACACGCGTGGAAGGTCGTCAGGCGCGCCTGATCCGGCCGGACCACTAAACCGCAAGAAGCCCCGCGCAGGCGTGCACAGGGCGAGGTGATAAAAGGAGAGGCCAGATGGCCAAGAAGGTTATAGGGCAGCTGAAGCTGCAAATTCCGGCGGGCAAAGCGAACCCGTCACCGCCCGTAGGCCCTGCATTGGGCCAGCGCGGCCTGAACATCATGATGTTCACCAAGGAATTCAACGCCCGCACAGCGGAACTTGAACCCGGCGCGCCGATTCCCACACTGATTACCTATTATCAGGACAAATCCTTCACGCTGGAACTGAAGACGCCACCTGCGTCATGGTATCTGAAGAAGGCAGCGGGCCTGAAGCCCGTGGGCAAGCGCAACCGCGCCAAAGGGTCAGAAGCACCGGGCCGCGTTGTCGCGGGCAGTGTGACCACCAAACAGATTCGTGAAATCGCAGAAGCGAAGATGAAAGACCTGAACGCCAACAGCATTGAAGGCGCAATGGAAATCATCGCCGGTTCCGCGAAGTCGATCGGTATCGAGGTGAAAGGGTAAGTCATGGCTAAACTAGCAAAACGCGTTAAGGCCGCCCGTGAAGCCTTTGTCGGAAAAGAGAACCTGACCGTTGAAGATGCAGTCGCACTGATCAAGGCGAATGCAACAGCGAAATTCGATGAAACCATCGAAGTGGCGATGAACCTGGGTGTTGACCCGCGCCATGCCGACCAGATGGTGCGCGGCGTTGTGACCCTGCCCAACGGCACCGGCAAAACCGTTCGCGTGGCCGTGTTCGCACGCGGCCCCAAAGCCGATGAAGCCAAAGCCGCCGGTGCAGATATTGTCGGCGCAGAGGACCTGATGGAAACCATCCAGTCCGGCAAGATCGAATTCGACCGTTGCATCGCAACCCCTGACATGATGCCCATCGTGGGCCGTCTGGGTAAGATCCTTGGTCCGCGCAACCTGATGCCGAACCCCAAAGTGGGCACGGTTACCATGGATGTGGCGCAGGCGGTGGAAAGCGCGAAGGGTGGTCAGGTCCAGTTCAAAGCGGAGAAAGCCGGGATCATCCATGCGGGTGTTGGAAAAGTGTCCTTTGATGACGCGAAGCTGGCCGAGAATATCCGGGCCTTTGTAGATGCTGTTGCCAAGGCAAAACCAACAGGTGCCAAAGGCGCGTATCTGCGCAAAGTGTCGCTGAGCTCCACCATGGGGCAGGGCGTGTCGGTTGACGTGACCAGCGCGACACAAGGCTGAAACACTCGAATTTATTGAAAAAGGGCGGCTTTGGGCCGCCCTTTTTGCATGCGTTTGGGTGGGGGGAGTGTGTGTCGCTAGCATTGGCGCGATACGCGCTAGCGCGTGCCCGCGTTTATTCGCATTCACGCGACCCACTCTAATCTTATGGTGTCGCATGTCATGTTGCGCAAAACTGGTTCCCACTTTTGCGCGACACGCGCCAAGGGATAAAAGTTTGAGGGGCGTTGCCCCTCTTGGGCCTGTGGCCCAATTCACCCCAGAGTATTTATGGGCAAGATGAAATCACCATCTGCTTAGGGCAGCTTCGTCTGCGTCTTTCGCCGCAACCCAATCTGCGCCCTGATCAGTGATTTCCTTTTTCCAGAACGGGGCGCGCGATTTCAGGTAATCCATCAGGAAATCGGCTGCGGCAAAGGCGTCTGCCCGGTGGCGCGAGGCGGTGGCGACCATCATGATACGTTCGCCCGGGCGCAGCGCCCCGTAGCGATGGATGACAAGGCCCTCTGTGAGGTTCCAGCGGTCCTGGGCGGTTTGTGCGATCCTGGCAATCGCGCGTTCGGTCATGCCTGGGTAATGTTCAATTTCCATCCTGTGCAGGATGCCTGTGTCCGGGGCGCGCACGATCCCGCAAAATGTCACGACGGCGCCGGTATCCTGTCGGCCAGTGGCGAAGTGGCGGCATTCATCGCCAAAATCGAAATCATCTTGCTGCACGCGAATTTGCATTGCCTTAGCCCCCTGTCATGGGCGGAAAGAAGGCCACTTCGCGGGCGCCGGCAAGGGGGGTGTCCATGTCGCACAGATCCTGATCCACGGCCACGCGCACGGCGTCAATGTCGGAGAAGGCCAGCGCATAGCGGTCTTCGCGGGCGCGCAATTCATCGATGAGTGCTGCGACGGTTTCGGCCTGTGTTTCAACGGTCTCTCTGGGGTGGCCAATACGTTCGCGCAGCCATGCGAAATACAGAATTTCAAGTGTCATGCTGTGTCGTCCTTCAGAAATGGAAGCGCCTTGCGCAGATAGTCCCAGCCCGTGATCAGTGTCAGAACCGCCGCAACCCAGATTAGCGCCAGCCCCAATTGCCAGACCAGATTGCCGCTGAAATTGGCCAGATCGACGACATTCAGCCCATCTGTGCCGATATCGGACAAGGTGGCGATCAGGGCGCTGTTCTGGCGCGCAAGGGCACTTTCGCGCACAAATTCCAGCCCCATGGCCAGAAACAGAATGGCGATTGCGGTCATTTGTGCGGTGGTTTTCCATTTCGCAAGGCGCGTGACCTTCAACAGCCCTGCAGAACTGCCCAGAAATTCGCGCAGGCCGGAAACGAACACTTCCCGAAACAGGATCGCGGTTGCAGGCAGGATCAGCCACGCATCCATGCCCGAATACCCGGTGATGACCAGCAGTGCTATAACCACCATGGCCTTGTCGGCAATCGGGTCCAGCATGGCGCCAATGCGGCTTTCTTGTTGCCATGCGCGCGCAAGATAGCCGTCAAAGAAATCAGTTATTGCGGCAAGCGAAAACAAGGCCAATGCAAACCAGTCAGCCCAGGGGCGATGAAAATACAAGAACATGACTGCCACGCCCGGCGCGGCCAGCAGGCGTAGAACAGTCAGAATATTCGGAAGGTTCCAAGGCATGCGCGCGGGTCCAGACGTAGGCGGGCTTTCACTACTCATCTGTTGTATCCTGAAAGCTGGGGGCGGGAAATGCAAGACGCACTTGGCGTTCATCGCAGGCAGTAGCAGCTGTGCCATTGGGGTTGTGGGTGAAATATTGCATGGTTTTTTTGTCCTTCAACACCCCTAAAACCGGTTGCGCGCATCAACTTGTGCAACCGTATCACTTCGGGACAGGGCTATATATAGGCAGCGCCCAGTTTGCCTGCCAGCCATTGTGCGATCAGATGATGGGCAATCGCGCCCTTTCTGGCGGGAATAAGGGTCGTATCCTCGCCCGACCAGGCGCGCAGGACCTGTTCGCGCGTGACCCAGCGCGCGTCCTCCAGTTCATCATCAAGGGTGATGGCGCGTGTGGTGGCGCGCGCCACGGATCCCAGCATCAGCGAGGCGGGGAACGGCCAGGGTTGGGAGGCGACATAGCGAATATCGGTGGTCTGGATGCCGGTTTCTTCATGGACTTCGCGCCGGACCGCGTTTTCCAGCGTCTCTCCGGGTTCCACAAACCCCGCAAGGGCGGAATACATGCCTTCTGGCCATCCCGGAGAGCGACCAAGAAGCAGATCATTTCCATGTGTCACCAGCATGATCACCACAGGGTCGGTGCGGGGAAAATGCTTGGCGCCGCAGGCGGGGCAATGGCGTTCCCACCCGGCCTGTGCGACCTGACTGGCCTGCCCGCAAGACGCGCAAAACCCGTGGCTGCGGTGCCAGTTGAACGTGGCGCGCGCAGTTGCCGCCAAGGCGGCGTCCGGGGCTGTCAGATGGGCCATGCTTTGGCGCAATTCCCCGAAGAACAGCCCTGTTTCGGTGCCGGGGTAATGCTGGATGGTGGTGTCCAGAAACATGGCCATCGCGCTGCGGTCAAGGGCGTCGGGTTCCCAAGTGGAAATATCGGCGGCAAACAGCGGCACATCGTGATGCAGGCCAAGAAACAGATAGGGGGTCGGGGCGTGTTTCAGAACATCCGCCTCTGCGCTGACCCATCCCAGTTCCGTGGCCGGACCTGCACTGCGCAACTGGGGCTTGCCGCGCCACACAGGCAGGATGCGCGCGTGACCTGTGGACAGGAACTGCGCCAGCATGTCGGGGGCGCCGCGCAATTCGGCGGCGCGGCTGTCCCAATGTCCGCGAAACGCCATAAGGGCAGTGGTCATCGTTTTCTCCTGTGTTTGTTTGCCTGTCGCAGCTTTGCGAAGGTGGAACAAGCGGTTTACATCCCGTGAAACAACCTATAGTTGTGAGTTCAATTTGACGCGCGTTAAGTGAAGTTGATCGATGTCATATTATGAGCACAAAACTGTCCGTATTCTTTCCTAAATGCCACGATAGTCAGAGCCGGAATGGGACGTAACGAAAAGCAGGGTGTCATGGGGCAGGAACGGTGGCAATTCGCGCCAATCACCGAAGTGAGCAGCACGGTCGATTTGCGGATCATGGAAACAACTGATCTGCATGTTCATCTGCATCCCTATGATTATTATGCGGATTGTCCCAACCCTGATCTGGGTTTGGTGCGTTTGTCGGAACTGGTTGACCAAGCGCGGACAGAAGTGCCCAATTGCCTGCTGTTTGACAATGGCGATTTTCTGCAAGGAACCCCGGTGGGTGATTTTTTCGCCTATGATCGCGGGTTGAAGGACGGGGATCTGCACCCCGTCATGGCCGCGATGAATGCCATGCGCTATGATGCGATTACGCTTGGCAACCATGAATTCAACTATGGGTTGGATTTTCTGATGAAATCCCTGGCGCAGGCGGAATTTCCGGTTGTGTCCGCCAATATTGCCAAAACCCTTGGGGCTGGGCCGCGCAATGACCTGTGTCTGGTCAAGCCCTACAAGCTGATACGCCGCAAGCTGGTCGACCGTGCCGGGCTGGCGCATGATATTTGCGTGGGGGTCATTGGTGTGGCGCCGCCGCAGATTACCATCTGGGAACGGCTGAATTTGCACAACCGTATCCAGATGCGCGACATGGTGACCTCGGCGGCGGCATGGGTGCCCGAAATGCGCGAGGCGGGCGCCGATCTGGTGGTGATGCTGGCCCATACGGGCATTGGCCCGTTGCGCCATACCGACGGGATGGAAAACGCCGCCATTCCGCTGGCGCGTATTGACGGGGTGGACCTGCTGCTGACCGGGCACAGCCATCAGGTTTTCCCGTCCCGTATTTTTGCCGACATTCCCGGTGTCGATATTGAAAAAGGCACAATAAGCGGAAAACCCACTGTTATGGCAGGTTTTTTCGGGTCACATCTGGGGGTGATCGACCTGCGCATGGTCCGTGAGGGGGGGCGCTGGCGGGTCATCGGATCACGCGTTGAAAACCGCGCCTTGCGCGATGCCTCCATGATGTTTATGCGCCCCGATCGCGGACCGCGCACCCAACCCATGCGCAGCCCCAAAGTGCGAAAGATCGTCGCGCGCGCACATGACATGGTGCTGGAGAATATTCGCCAGCCCATTGGGCGCACCACGGCCCCCATCAACAGTTTTTTCGTGTTTCTGGGCCAAAGTGCGTCCACGGCGCTGGTGGCGGATGCGCAGCGCGCCTTTGTCGCCAGACGGCTTGCAGATGGCCCGTTTGCCGGTTTGCCGGTGCTGTCCTCGGTTTCCCCGTCCAAGGCGGGGGGGCTTGGCGGGCCGCGCAATTACACCAATGTTGCGGCAGGGCCGTTAACGGTGCGGTCACTTGCAGACCTTTACACTTATCCCAACAGGATTGCCGCGCTGAAGCTGACAGGCGCGCAGATTGGCTGTTGGCTGGAACGTAGCGCATCTTGCTTCAACCAACTGCATGACGGGCTGGAGGATGAGATGCTGCTGAACCCCGCCCATCCTGCCTATAACTTCGAAATCATCTATGGGCTGGAATATGACATTGACCTGACCCGCCCTGCACGGTTCGAAGGGGACGGCACCCCCATTGACCTGCGTAACACACGGGTGCGCAACCTGCGCTGGAACGGCCAGCCCATTGTGCCCGACGCAGAATTCATTTTGTGCACCAACAGTTTCCGCGCCCATGGCGCGGGGGGGTTTGCGGGTGCCGCGCCCGAGAATGTGGTGTTTGAGGACCCCGCCATCACACGCGACATTCTGCGCGAATATGTCCGCACCAAGGCCCATCTGGACATTGACCCCCAAGGCCCGTTTCGTTTGCAGTTTCGCACTGGAAAATCCGCCATCCTGCGCACCGGACCTGCCGCCTTCAACCATATGGACGCCATCAGCGCCTTTGAACCTGAAATTATGGGGGTCGACAAAAAAGGGTTTATGCGTGTCCGGGTTCAGCTGTAGCGCCCCCGCCGCAACAGGCGCAGTCCTTGCGGGCGGCAATGCGCATCAGGCGGGTATCGGCATATAATCCGTCATAGATCAGCAACCGCCCTTGCAGGGTTTGCCCCGCGCCGGTCAGGTGTTTGACAGCTTCCAGCGCCATCATGGTGCCCAAAATGCCGGGCAAGGGCGAGACAACGCCCGCTTCCGCACAGGCGGGCGCAAGTCCCGCTGCGGGCCGGTTGGGGAAAACGCATTCGTAACACGGCCCCCCGGATGCAGGGTGATACAGGCTGATCTGCCCCTCCCATTGGGTGATGGCTGCCGAAATCAGCGGCGTGCCCGTCACCACAGCGGCGCGGTTGGCCAGATAGCGGGTGTTGAAATTGTCGGTTCCATCAAGGATCAGGTCATATTCGGCAAACAGGTCTTGCGCGATCGTGTCATCCAGCCGCCGCTTATAGGGGCGCACTGTGATAAACGGGTTCAGCGCTTGCATGGCGGCCTGTGCCGAAAACACCTTCGGGGTGTCGATCATGTCATCGCGGTGGATGACTTGACGCTGCAGGTTGGACCCGTCCACGGTGTCATCGTCAATCACGCCGATTGTGCCAATGCCGGACGCGGCCAGATACAGCAGCGCAGGCGACCCCAGCCCCCCCGCACCGATGACCAGCACGCGCGCGTCCTTCAGCTTCTTCTGGCCGGTGCCGCCGATTTCGCGCAACACAATGTGACGGGCATAGCGGTTCAGCTCCGCCTCTCGGAACGGGGTGTTTGACGGCGCGGTGGCGGGCGTGGTGTCTGTGGCGCGGCGGCGCAACCGCCCAAGACCCGCGCCATAGACCAGCGCCAGCGCCCCCAGACCGCCCAGCACCAGCCACGGTTGCACGCTGCCCCCCGTGGCAGCGCGCAAGGCGGCCGTCGGGGGCAGCACAAGCTGCGCGATCACCACCGCAACGTAAAGCAAGCCGATCATCCACAGCCTTGCGCGCACAGGCGCTTTCATCACCCATCCCACTGCCCAAAGCGTGGCCATAAGAAATAGCACCAGTCCCATTTACGCCCCTTGCCTGTCGGGTTTTACGCGGTCCCTGTTGATCCGAACCCGCCTTCTGCGCGATCTGTGGCATCCAGTTGGTCTGTCAAGGCAATGCGCGCCTGCACCACCGGCGCAATGACGATCTGGGCAATGCGCATACCATGTTCGATTGTGAATGCCTCTGACCCCAGATTGATCATGATCACCCCGATGGGCCCGCGATAGTCGCTGTCTATCGTTCCCGGCGCATTGACCAGCGCCAGCCCATGCTTCAGCGCCAGCCCCGACCGCGCGCGAATTTGCAATTCAAAGCCCGTTGGCACCGCACAGGCCAGCCCCGTGGGAACCAGTGCGCGCGCCATGGGCTTCAGCGTCACCCCTGCAGCACGCAGCGATGGGGGGAAATTGGCGCGGATATCCGCCCCCGCCGCCCCGGCTGTGGCATATTCGGGCAGGGCTATGGTGGTGTCGCTGTCGGGCAGGTGCCGGAAACTCAGGGTCAGGGTCATGTCAGGGCCTTTGCAATGCGGTCTGCCAGTTGGCGCGCGACGTCGGTTTTGGGCATGCGGGGCCAGTCCTCGACCCCGTGCGCAGTCACCAGATGCACCGAATTTTCCGCGCCCCCCATGATACCCGTGCCGGGCGACACGTCATTGGCCACAATCCAGTCGCAGCCCTTGCGCGCGCGTTTGGTGGTGGCATTGGCCACCACGTTTTCGGTTTCGGCGGCGAATCCAACAACCAGATTCGGGCGCAGGTCATGGAATGACACGGTTTTCAGAATGTCGGGATTTTCAGAAAACCTAATTTCTGGCGTGCCTTGTGCGGTTTTCTTCATCTTTTGCATGAAGGTGTTTTCCGCCCGCCAATCTGCCACTGCTGCTGCCATGACCGCGGCATCCACAGGCAAGGCCGTCTGGACCGCCTGCAGCATTTCGCGCGCCGATTCTACCGCGACCACCTGAACGCCGGGGGGGGGCGGCACGCTGGCCGGGCCGGTGACAAACACCACATCCGCCCCCAGATCGCGCAGGGCGGCGGCGATGGCCGTGCCTTGCGCCCCCGAAGACCGGTTGGCGATGTAGCGCACAGGGTCAATGGGTTCATGCGTGGGACCTGATGTGACCAGCACGCGTTTTCCCGCCAAGGGTTTGGGCGCAAATCCGGCCGCGATGGCGTCCATAATGGCACCCGGTTCGGCCATGCGCCCCGGCCCGAATTCGCCACAGGCCATATCGCCGCTGTCCGGCCCCACAACGCCCACCCCGTCGGCGCGCAATTGCGCCAGATTGCGCCGGGTTGCCGCATGGTCCCACATGCGCAGATTCATCGCAGGCGCAATCAGAACCGGCTTGTCAGTCGCCAGCAACAGCGTTGTGGCCAGATCATCGGCATGACCGCCCGCCATTTTGGCCATCATATCAGCAGTGGCCGGGGCCACGACCAGCAGATCAGCGGCGCGCGACAGCTGGATATGCCCCATTTCAGTTTCATCCTTCAGGTCGAACAGGTCCTGATACACCCGTTCCCCTGCAAGCGCCGCAACGGACAGGGGCGTGACAAATTCCGCGCCTGCCCGTGTCAGAACCGGCGTGACATGCGCGCCTGCGCGGCGCAGCTTGCGGATAAGGTCCAGCGATTTGTAAGCGGCAATCCCGCCGCCAATAATCAGGGTCACATGTTTACCCGCCAGCATTTTCGCCTCCGCCTTGCGATACCGGTGCATTTGCACCAGTCCTACGCGGTTGTTCCCGGAAGCAAAAGCCCCTTGCTACTGAAACGCGGCGCAAGGGTCGGGGCGGGGGTGTGGGGCGGTGACGATATGGACATCATGGGGCGGGGCGTGCGTTGCAGTTTCGAACTGGCCGACCGCCAGAATGTCCAGCGCCGGTTCGGCCCGTGCAAGAAGCGCGGGCGCGCCCCAATCCGTGCGGGTATGGCCGGTGCCCGCAATGACCACCACAGGGCCGCCGGTTGCGCGGTATGCGTCAAGCGCCGCTGCGGCCAGCATGGCATCGCGCAGGCGTTGTATGTCCACCATCGCGGGCAGCAAGCTGTCGGGCAGGGCGTCGCAATGCGCACGCGCCTGCAACGCTTCGCGCGTGGTCTGCTGGTCATCGGGCAGGGGCCTGTCCAACCCAAAACGCGCGCCATCCCCGCCAAAGACCTGAAGCAGCGGTTGCCCCATCGCGGCGCGCGCGGCATCGCGCGGCAGACCAGCGCCGAAAATTGCGGCCTGCGGGGCGGCGGTAAATAACGGGTAATACATGGCAAAATCTGGCCACCCGGAAGTGTCCCAGTCCAAAGCCGCCTGAAGGGCTGTCTGATCCTTGCGCAAATCCGGTGTCACCCGTGCGGCCTGCGCTTCGGTGAGCATTTCGAACACCAGTGCGGCGGGGCGAATAGCCGTTATTCCGTCGGACTGGTTTTGGTGGTGCAGCGGGTTGTCATGCACCTCGCCCAGGAACACGATATCGGCCCGTGGCAGGTCGCGCAGGTTTTCAAGCGCGGAGGGCTGCGCCATGACTGGCGCAACCACAAGACCTGCCGCAAGGATGTACCTTTTCATGTCAGGAAGTGAAGCACTTCGCGCGACTGGGTTTCAAGGGCTTTGCGCATTTTCTTGAACGCGGCCGATTCAAGCTGGCGGATGCGTTCCTTGGACAGGCCCATTTCCTGCCCCAGCGATTCAAGCGTGCGCGGATCAGGGCGCAGTTTGCGTTCGCGCAAAATGAACCTTTCGCGTTCGGTCAGCGTTTGCATGGCGGCCAGCAGCCATTCACGCAATTGCGCCGTGTCATGCGCAAGCTCGACCCCGATGCTGGCCTGTTCGCTGTCATCTTCCAGAACATCAATCCATTCGCGCCCGTCTTCATCGCTGGATTGGGTGGCGTTCAGCGAATAGTCCGACCCCGAAAGCCGCCCTTCCATCATTTCTACATCATGCAACGGCACCCCCACTTCCCGAGAGATCAGTTCGCGCAACTGGTGCGGGTCCAGCTGCTCGCCGCGCGACTGGGCTTCGCGTTCAAATTTGGCCTGCACCCGGCGCAGGTTGAAAAACAGTGATTTCTGACTGGATGTGGACCCGGTGCGCACCATGGACCAGTTGCGCATCACATAATCCTGAATGCTGGCCTTGATCCACCACACGGCATAAGTTGAAAAGCGCACGCCGCGGTCAGGGTCGAACTTGTCGGCCGCCTTCATCAGGCCAAGGCCCGCTTCCTGAATAAGGTCATTCATCGGTGCGCCATAGCGGCGGAACCGCGCGGCCATAGAAATGGCCAGCCGCATATAGGCCGTGATAAGGCGGTGCAGGGCCGCTTCGTCGCGGTGGTCGCGCCAGGCATAGGCCAGTTGCAATTCGGTCTCAGCGTCCAGAAGTTCGGCCTTCATGGCCTGACGGGACATTGTGCGATCATCTGAATAGTCCAGCGCCATGTCTACCCCCTGTTGGTTCTGATCTATGCTTGTCTTACGTTGCGAAGCTACATCTGGTTCACTTCTTTAGTCACGAATGCGTGATGATCAGCGTTAACCAATCCTAAACACCTAAACGTTAACCATGAATTCGGGTGGCGTCGGGTGTAGCGATGGTGGCACGGGCATTTACAGTTGCGTTTGAAGGGATCGAGGCCCGTCTGGTCGAGGTGCAATGCGCCGTCTCGCCGGGGTTGCCATCGTTCCAGATTGTGGGCCTGCCCGACAAGGCCGTATCGGAAGCCCGCGAAAGGGTGCGCGCGGCGCTGTCGGCCTTGTCGGTTGCCCTGCCGTCTAAGCGGATTACCATCAACCTGTCGCCTGCGGACCTGCCCAAGGAAGGGTCGCATTTCGACCTGCCCATCGCCATGGCCCTGTTGGCCGCGCTGGACATCATCCCGCGCGAGGATGTGGCCGACACTGTGGCGCTTGGGGAATTGTCGCTTGACGGGGCCTTGGTTGCGGTTCTGGGGGCCTTGCCTGCCGCGATGGCCGCAGCCGAAGGGGGCCATACCCTGTTTTGCCCCGCCGCCTGTGGCCCGGAAGCCGCATGGGTTGATGCAACGCGCGTATTTGCCCCCGCAACGCTGGCGCAGGTTATCCGCCATTTCTCAGGACAAGCCCCCCTGACGCCCGCCAAACCCGGCGAGGTTGTGCGCGATCACGGACAGCGCGACCTGTTCGATGTGAAAGGGCAGGAACGCGCCAAGCGTGCGCTGGAAATTGCAGCCGCGGGGCGGCACCATATGCTTATGGTGGGCACACCGGGGTCGGGCAAGTCCATGTTGGCCGCCCGTCTGCCCGGTATCCTGCCGCCCCTTTCCCCGGCTGAGGCGCTGGAGACATCAATGATCCAGTCCATTGCGGGGTTGTTGGAACAGGGCGGCATTTCGCGCACGCGCCCGTTTCGTGAACCCCATCATACGGCGTCAGTCGCTGCCATTGTCGGCGGGGGCAAAGGGGCGAAACCGGGCGAAATATCACTGGCCCATAACGGGGTGTTGTTTCTGGACGAATTGCCGGAATTCCCGCGTATGGTTCTGGAAACCCTGCGCCAACCCATTGAAACCGGCGAAGTGGTGGTGGCACGCGCGAATGCGCATATCCGCTATCCCTGCCGGTTTCTTCTGGTGGCAGCGGCCAACCCCTGCAAATGCGGGTATATGTCCGAACCTGCGCGGGCCTGCGCGCGCGCGCCCGGCTGCGGTGACGACTATATGGGCCGCATTTCAGGCCCGCTGATGGACCGGTTCGACCTGCGCGTTGAAGTGCCGCCTGTGTCCTATAGCGATTTGGACCTGCCGCCGTCCGGCGACAGTTCGGCCATCGTTGCAGCGCGCGTTGCACAGGCGCGGGCACGGCAGGCCGCGCGTTTTGCCGCCTATGACGGGATGCGCGTGAATGCGGATATGGAAGGCACGCTTCTGGAAGAGATGGCGCGCCCTGACACGGAAGGCCGCGCCTTGCTGCGGCATGCTGCGGACCGTTTCGGGTTGACGGCGCGCGCCTATCACCGGCTGTTGCGCGTGGCGCGCACCATTGCCGACCTTGAGGGGGCCGACACTGTGCGCGCGCCCCACATGGCCGAGGCGATCAGCTATCGTGTGATGGGCGCGGCGGAAGTTGTTGGTGTATGAAGTCCGCACAATCGCGCAGGGCCTTGCGCGCCTCGGGCAACCAGCCATGGAAATACTGCCACACATGGGGCAGATTGCCCCATTCCTGCACAGTGACAGTGCCCCCGAAGCTGCGCAGATGCGTGGCCATGCGCAGGCTGTCATCGCGCAGGATTTCGCGCCGTGCCACCTGAATCAACACAGGCGGCGCCTTTGTGAAGGACCCAAACAGCGGCGAGATGCGCGGGTCGGATGCCTCGGCCCCTTGCAGGACCCGCTGGCGCAGCTGTTCCAGCCGCTGCACCGGCAACAATATCTCGCTGGCGGCATTGGTGCGGATGGACACGCCCGACAATGTCAGGTCCGTGAAGGGTGAAAACGCAAACACGCAGGCCGGACGTGGCGCGCGGGTGCTGCACAGATGGGCCAGCAGCGCCAGCGCCAGCCCGCCCCCCGCAGAATCGCCGCCCAGCACAATGCGCGCCGGGTCGTGGCCGCGCGCAACAAGGGCCTGCCACACCGCCAGCGCATCGTCAAAGGCCGCTGGAAACGGGTGTTCGGGGGCCAGACGGTAGTCGGGCAGGCAGGTTTCATACCCTGTCTTGCGCGTCAGAAAAGCCGCGAGCGCCGCATGGGTGCGCGGGCTGCCCATGACATAGCCGCCCCCGTGGAAATACAGCACCACAGGGTCGGTGGTTGCGGGCCGCGCGCTCCATAGCGCGGGCACTTGCCCCAACTGGTCGGGCACAAAGCCCGTCCAGGGCCGCCCGCGGGCATTCAGCCACGCGCCACGTTCAAACCAGCGCCGCGCGGCAATGCTGTCGGGCTGGCGCGCCAGTGACCGGCGCGCGGCATGGCGCAGGAAGACACGCAGCGCCTTGAGCTGCCAGCTCATGGGGCGCGTTTGCCCTCAATGGCCAGCCAGATCAGTTCGGCCCCGTTCGTGCCGTCAAACCGTTCCAGTTCCTGCAGGCCAGTGGGCGAGGTGACGTTGATTTCAGTCAGGTAATCGCCGATCACGTCAATGCCCACGAAAATCTGTCCCTTTTCGCGCAGCAGCGGGCCAATGGCCGCACAGATTTCGTGGTCACGCTGTGTCAGCGCCACTTTTTCCGGGCGTCCGCCCACATGCATGTTGGACCGCGTTTCCCCATCGGCGGGCACCCGGTTGATGGCCCCGATCGGCGCGCCGTCAACCAAAATGATGCGCTTGTCGCCCTTCGCCACTGCAGGCAGGTATTTTTGCACGATCAGCGGTTCCCGGCTGATGCCGGTGAACAATTCATGCAGCGATGCAAGATTGCGGTCATTGGGGTCCAGCCGGAACACCCCGGCCCCCCCGTTGCCATAAAGCGGCTTGAGGATGACATCACCATGCGCGGCCTTGAAATCGCGGATGCTGGCCAGATCGCGCGCAATCATCGTGGGGGGCGTCAGGTCGGGGAATTGCAGCACCAGCAGTTTTTCGGGGTAGTTTCGCACCCAGAACGGGTCATTGACCACCAGCGTTGACGGGTGGATCATGTCGAGCAGATGCGTTGTCGTGATATAGCCCATATCAAACGGGGGGTCTTGTCGCAGCCACACGACATCAACATTTGCCAGATCCAGCAGTTCTGCCGCCCCCTTGGTCACATGCGCGCCGCTGACTGCCTGAACCGTAATGGGGTGGGCCAGTGCGTGAACGCGCCCTTCGCGGAAAACCAGCTTGTCGGGCGTGTAGTAGAATAGTTCATGCCCGCGCGCCTGTGCTTCCAGCGCAATGCGGAATGTGCTGTCAGCCGTGATATTGACCGCCTCGATCGGGTCCATTTGAAAAGCCACGCGTAACGACACGCCATCCCCCTGTTGCAACTTCGGCCCCAATGGCCCTTCGGGGCCATAGATGGCCCAAGGCGCGCTGTGATGCAAGCGATGCCGCGCTTATGCGCGCCGTCATTGTCGGGTGGCTTGCCCCGCAGGGGCGGCATTCCGCACGCCCCGGTGGCGCCGTTTTGCGCCCGTCGTCATGCGCACAGCGCGTTTTCCAGTCGCGCCACCTGTCCCGTGGCATTGACAACCGCCACATCAAACCGTGACGGCGTCAGTTGTCCTTGTGCGCAGGTTCCAAGATATTGTGCAGCTGTCATGAACAGACGTTCAATCTGGCTTGCGCCGATCCGCGCCGCCGCCCCCTCGAAGCTGCGGCTTTTCTTGACCTCGATGAAGACAACTTCCGCATCGCGGGACATGACAAGGTCCAATTCGCCCCGTTGGCCCCGCCAGCGCCGCGCCAGCAAGTGGTAGCCCGCATCCAGATACGCGCGCATCACGCAGTCTTCTGCGGCAAGCCCTGCATGGTAATTGCGTTTTGCCTGTGTCATTGTGCCTTCCCCTTGGCCAGTGCCGCCTGATAAACGACCCTGCGTTGCAGCCCCAGATCCGCAGTCACCCGCGCCACCGCTTCCTTCAGTGTCATTTCACCAAGCGCCTTTGTCAGGGCTGCGTCCAGATCATCAGCTGATGCCGTGACAGCCGCCCCGCGGTCAATCACCAACGCGATTTCCCCTTTTAGCGTGCGCGCTGCCAGTTCTGACACCATTTCGCCCAGCGTCATGCGCAGCACCTCCTGATGTTTTTTGGTCATCTCGCGGCATAAGGCCGCTTGTCGGTCCTTTCCCATAACCTCGCATAATTCATTTAAGAATCGATGAATGCGCTTTGGGGATTCATAAAATATCAGTGTTGCCGGAATGGCTGCCGCTTCGGTCAACACTTGTTGGCGCGCGCTGGCTTGCGCGGGTGCGAAGCCCATGAAACAAAAACGGTCGCTGGGCAGTCCTGCCAGCGTCAGCGCGGCCAGCACCGCAGAGGGGCCGGGCGCGCTGTGCAGAGCGTGGCCCTGTGCGACCACTTCTCGCGCCAGTTGAAAGCCTGGATCGGCCACCAGCGGGGTGCCGGCCTCGGATGCATAGACGATTGATTTGCCTGCCTCCAGCGCTGCGATGATGCGCGGGCGCATGGCTGCGCCATTATGGTCATGATAGGCCAAAACAGGGCGGCCATTGGCTGGAATCCCATGAATTTCCATAAGCTTGCGCAGCGATCTTGTATCTTCTGCGGCCAGCATGTCCGCCCCTGCCAGCAGGTCCAGTGCGTGCAGCGTGATGTCGCGCGCCGCCCCGATGGGCGTTGCGATCAGGTGCAGTCCGGGCGGAACGGGACGCGCATGGCGCGCCGCATGCGCGTTCAGGGGGGGCGTTGTCGCGTTGTCGTCCGGGGTATGGTCGGGGCTGGGCATTAACAGGTATTTCATCCTTGGGTGGCATAACCGCGCTGTAAGCGGCTGGGGTCGTTTACTTCATGGTTGCACTTGCTTAGTGTGTGGCGCAAGCAAAGTCGATGCAAGCGGGGAGTGGTCTTTGATGCGAAACCTTCTTTCAGGGAATTCCGGCTGGTCTGGCCCAAGGCGCGGCTTTCTGGCAGCGGCTGCGGCGTTGGTGCTGGTCGCCTGTGACATGCCCGCAGGCCCGCTTGCAGGCGGGCCAAGCGTTGACACGCGCCGTCCGGTTACAGTTGCGCTATTGGTGCCCGGCGGCACTGGCGATGAGGGGCGACAGGTCCTTGCGCAAAGTCTTGAGAACGCGGCGCGCCTTGCAGTTGCAGACCTTCAGGGGGCGCAGATCGATTTGCGCGTGTACCAGACTGGTGGCAATGCTGATCGCGCCGCGCAGGTGGCCAGGCAAGCGGTCACTGATGGGGCGGGTATCATCATCGGCCCGCTTTTTGCTGATTCGGCAACGGCGGTGGGGCGTGCTGTGGCCGGGTCGGGCGTGAATGTTCTGAGTTTTTCCAACAATCCCGCTGCGGCAGGGCAAAATGTGTTCCTGCTTGGCCCGACATTTGAAAACACTGCCACACGGCTGATGTCCTATGCCGCCGCGCAGGGCAAGGGCCGCGTCATGCTGATCTCGGAACAGAACCTGTCCGGTCAGGTGGCAGAGGCCGCGGTGCGCGCAGCGGCTGCGCGCAGTGACGCCAGCCTTGTGGCCACGCAATCCTATGCGTTTTCGCAACAAGGGGTGGTTGATGCGCTGCCGCGCATTGCGTCTGCGGCGCGGTCCTCGGGGGCGCAGACAGTGTTGATGACGGCAGGTTCCGAAGGGGCCTTGCCCATGCTGGCAGAACTGTTGCCGCAAAACGGACTGTCGCGCGAGAATTTCCAGTATATGGGCTTGACGCGGTGGGACATTCCGCCTGCAACGCTGCAGTTGCGCGGCATTCAGGGGGGGTGGTTCACGCTGCCAGACCCGGCATTGAGCAGCCGGTTTGACGCGCGCTATGCCGCCGCCTATGGCGATGCGCCCCATCCCGTGGCCAGCCTTGCCTATGATGGTATTGCCGCTGTCGGTGCCTTGTTGCGCCAAGGCGGCGCCGATGCGCTAAGCGCGGCGCGGCTGACACAGGGTCAGGGGTTTGTCGGGGTCAGCGGGGTGTTCCGCCTGCGGCCCGATGGTATGAATGAACGCGGCCTTGCCATTGCCGAAGTGCGCGAGCAGGGCACGGTCATCATCAGCCCCGCGCCGCGCAGCTTTGGCGGGGTCGGGTTCTGAGCGACACACAAACCACCAAGGGGCCGCAAGTGCCAGACCAGACCACTGTTGCGCCGCTGCCCGCCGCAGAGGGCTTGCGCAAATTTCCGACGGCGCAAATCCTCGACACCGCAGCGCTGGGCGCGCGCATTGATGCCGCGCTCGCGCAGTGCGACGCGTCAGATCCGCGCGCGCGCCGGTCCGCCATTGTCGCCCAAATCCGTCCGGCGCTGCGCGACAGTGCCGCGCAATTGCAGCAAATGTTCACGCATCATCCGCGCGATGCGCGCGATTTCGTGTCGGTGAATTCATGGCTGACCGACCAGATACTGACACTGGTTTTGCGGCTGGTCCAGGAACAGGTGCACCCCAATTTCAACCCGTCCGAGGGGGAGAGGATCGCGGTGTTGGCCGTGGGCGGCTATGGTCGCGCGGAAATGGCGCCGCATTCTGATATAGACCTGCTGTTTCTGGTGCCCTGGAAGGTGACGGGCTGGGTTGAACAGGTCATTGAATCAACCCTGTATATCTTGTGGGATTTGCGGCTGAAGGTGGGCCATGCCAGCCGCACTGTGGATGAATGCCTGCGCTTGGGCAAGGAGGATGTGACGATCCGCACAGCCCTTCTTGAACACCGTTTCCTGTTTGGCAACGCCCCCCTTGCGCAAACCTTGCGCACACGTCTGTGGACGGAACTTTTTGCGCGCACCCATGCCGATTTTGTTGAAGCCAAGCTTGCCGAACGCGCGGATCGCCACGCCAAGATCGGCAATATGCGCTACATGCTGGAACCCAATGTGAAAGAAGGCAAGGGGGGCTTGCGCGACCTGCAAACCCTGTATTGGATTGCAAAATATATTCACGAGGTGGACCAGGCGCAGGAACTGGTCGCGCTGGGGTTTTTTCGTCCGGAAGAATATGATGCGTTTCGCGGGGCGGAAACCTTTCTTTGGGCGGTTCGGTGCCATATGCACCACCTGTCGGGGCGCGCAGTGGAACAGCTGACCTTCGATTTGCAAGTGGGGGTGGCCGAACTTATGGGCTATCAGGACCATGGCGGGCGGCGCGGGGTAGAACATTTCATGCAGGATTATTTCCGCCACGCCACCCGCGTGGGGGAATTGACGCGCATTTTCCTGACCGAACTGGAAGCGCGCCATGTCAAGCGCGAACCGCTGTTGCGCAATTTCCTGAACCGCCGGAAGAAAATGCGCTTTGGTCTGCGTGTGGTGCAAAACCGGCTGGATGTGGAAAACCCGCAGGATTTTCTGGCCGATCCGCTGAACCTGTTGCGCATTTTTGAAGAAGCGCTGGTCACGGGCCATCTGTTGCATCCCAACGCCATGCGCCTTCTGGCCGCCAATCTGCACCTGATTGGCACCGACACCCGCGAAAGCCCCGAGGCGCAGAAGATTTTCATGCGCCTGATGCTGAACCACGGCAACCCCGAACGGGCCCTGCGGCGCATGAATGAACTGGGCGTTCTGGGGGCGTTTTTACCAGAGTTTGAGGCCATCGTGGCGATGATGCAATTCAATGTGTATCATCATTACACGGTGGACGAACACACCATTCAGGTGATCAGCACGCTTGCGCAGATCGAACGTGGTGAATTGATTGAAGAACTGCCTGTTGCCTCCCGCATATTGAAGGAAGGGGTGAACCGCAAGGTTTTGTATGTGGCCTTGTTGTTGCATGATATCGGCAAGGGCCGGCCAGACGACCATTCGGTTCTGGGTGCGCAGATCGCGCGCAAGGTTGCCCCGCGCCTTGGGTTGAAAAAGGTGGAATGCGAAACAGTGGAATGGTTGGTGCGCTATCATCTGCTGATGGCCGATACTGCCCAGAAACGCGACATTTCGGACCCGCGCACTGTGCGCGATTTCGCCAAGCTGGTGAAAACCCGCGAACGGCTGGACCTGCTGACTGTGCTGACAGTGTGCGACATTCGCGGGGTGGGGCCGGGGACGTGGAACAACTGGAAGGCGATGTTGCTGCGCCAGCTTTACCGCGAAACGGCGAATGCGCTGGAAAATGGTCTGGAAGAACTGAACCGCGAGAACCGCTCGGACGAGGCCAAGCGCGCCTTGCGCAGCGCGCTGGAGGATTGGCCGCGCGCGGAATTGCGCCATGAGGTGGGCCGCCATTACGACCCCTATTGGCAGGGGTTGCCAACACCCACGCATGTGGTTTTTGCGCATATGCTGCGCGACATTCAGCCTGATGCGATCAGCATTGACCTGCACCCCGAACCTGAACGCGATGCCACGCGCGCGTGTTTCGTGCTGTCCGACCATCCCGGCATTTTTTCGCGTTTTGCGGGCGCATTGGCGCTGGTGGGGGCCAATATCGTGGATGCGCGCACTTATACCACCAAGGATGGCTACGCCACAGCGGCCTTCTGGATACAGGATGCCGAAGGCCACCCCTATGAGGCCGACCGCCTGCCGCGCCTGCGCAAGATGATTGAACGCACTTTCGCAGGCGAGGTGGTGGCCGCGCGCGAACTGGCGGGGCGCGACAAGGTGAAGAAACGTGACCGTGCCTTTCGGGTGCCAACCCATATCAGTTTTGACAATGAAGGGTCGGAAATCTACACCATCATCGAAGTGGATACCCGCGACCGCCCCGGCTTGCTGCATGATCTGACGCGCACCCTTGCGGATGCCAATATCACCATTGCCAGCGCGGTGATTGCCACATTCGGGGTGCAGGTGGTTGATACCTTCTATGTCAAGGACATGTTCGGGTTGAAGCTGCATACGAAATCCCGTCAGGAAGCGCTGGAACGCAAGCTGCGCGCGGCAATTGCGGCCGGTGCGGAACGGGCGGCGGGCTGATGGCGCGCAGCCGTCTGGTGGCAGGGTTCCTGACTGTGGGATCGTGGACATTGCTGAGCCGCGTGTTCGGTTTTCTGCGCGATGTGATGATTGCGGCCTATCTGGGGGCCGGGCCGGTAACAGATGCGTTTTTCGCGGCCTTTTCATTGCCCAATATGTTCCGCCGCTTCTTTGCCGAAGGGGCGTTCAATTTCGCCTTCGTGCCGATTTTCGCCAAGAAGCACGAAGCGGGCGAAGATGCCGAAAGCTTCGCGCGGGATGCGTTTTGGGGCATGGCGGCAGTGTTGTTGGTGTTTTCAACCCTTGCTGTCATTGTGATGCCCTTCCTGATTTGGGGCATGGTGGCGGGGTTCGCGCAGGATGAACGCTTCGATATGGCCGTGCTGTTCGGGCGCATTGCGTTTCCCTATATCTTCTTCATCTCGCTGACGGCGTTATTGTCGGGAATGCTCAATGCCGTGGGGCGCTTCACGGCGGCGGCGGCAGCACCGGTGCTGTTGAATGTGGTGTTTGTTCTGGCACTGCTGCTGGCGGACCGGGCCGGGTGGAATATGGGCCTGACGCTGTCATGGTCCGTGCCGGTCGCGGGGGGGGTGCAGCTTGCGCT
Source organism: Roseinatronobacter sp. NSM (assembly GCF_052379845.1). Classification (NCBI taxonomy): domain Bacteria; kingdom Pseudomonadati; phylum Pseudomonadota; class Alphaproteobacteria; order Rhodobacterales; family Paracoccaceae; genus Roseinatronobacter; species Roseinatronobacter sp. NSM. The sequence goes on from NZ_JBQTCF010000009.1 coordinate 34,870, forward strand.
TTTGTGGGTTGCGGTGCGGCGCGCGGGGTTTGCCATGCGGTTTCGTCGCCCGCGCCTGACGCCGGACCTGAAACGGCTGGCCATTATCGCGGCCCCTGCGGTTCTGGCCGGTGGTGTCGTGCAGATCAACCTGATTGTGGGGCGGCAGGTGGCCAGCTTCACCGAAAATGCGGTCACATGGCTGTTCATGGCGGACAGGCTGTATCAACTGCCGCTGGGGGTTGTGGGCATTGCGGTAGGGGTGGTGTTGTTGCCCGAACTGTCGCGCCGTCTGCGCGCGGGCGATGAGGGGGCGGGCCAGCACAGTTTCAACCGGGGCCTGGAATTTTCGCTGTTCCTGACCTTGCCTTCGGCAGTGGCGCTGGTGGTGATTGCCGCGCCCATTGTCTCGGTGCTGTTCGGGCGCGGGGCCTGGACAGCCGCAGATACGGATGCCACCGCACTGGCACTGGCAGTCTATGCGCTGGGACTTCCGGCCTTTGTGCTGCAAAAGGTGCTGCAGCCCCTGTATTATGCGCGCCATGACACAAGACGCCCGTTTCGTTACGCAGTGGTGTCGATGGTGGTGAACGCACTTGTGGCGATCGGGCTGATGCCCTTTGTTGGGTTCGTTGCAGCGGCGCTGGCGACAAGTGTTGCGGCCTGGGTGATGGTCTGGCAACTGTGGCGCGGGTCGCGCAGCATGGGGCGCGCCGCGCAGCTTGATGCGCAGATGAAGGCGCGGATCTGGCGCATTGTGCTTGCATCGGTGATCATGGGGGGGGTGCTGCACGGGTTGCATCTGGTGATGTCGCCGTTTCTGGTGCAATCGGGGCTGCGTTATGTGGCGCTTCTGGCCATGGTCGCGGGGGGCAGCGGCGCTTATTTCGCAATTGGCCAGATGACAGGCGCGTTCAACCTGCGCGACATCCGCGCGTCCTTGCGCCGGTCATCGCCGTCGTAACCGCATAAGCAAACCGGGGCGCAGCGCCCTTGCCAACGCGAATGCAGTGACGCAGGCCACGATATCGGCGATCCAGTCCATTCCGCCCATCATGACGGCCAGCGCCAGACGGGCCAGCAACAAGACCAATGGCAGCGCCAGCGCCACCAGAAGCGCTTGCCTGTGCGGGGCAATGCCACACGCCAGCGCCGCATAGAGCCCGGCCAGCGCGAATATGATCGGATAGCCCCCGATCAGCCACGCGCCCGCATCGCCCACCATGCCAAAGGCCGCCCCACCCGCGGCCTGAGCGACCGCCAGCACCAGCAAAACCCGCCCCGACCCCAACCTGTCGGCGCAATATTTCCCCAATGCCGCAGTTATCACCACCACCAGAAGCGCCTGAACCGGCCCCATATGCACAAACCCGAACAGAAGGTAGCGCAGCATATGGCGCGCGGGGGCCTGCCCGCTGTCTATCATCCAGTCCTGCAATGCGGGGTTCACGCCCGCAAACGCCAGCGCTTGCGCGCGCCACCCTGCAGCGCCTGCCGCGTTGACCAGACCATGCGCGCCCGCCCATAGCACCAGTTCCACCGCGCTGATGGCCAGAACCAGCAGCCATACCGCCCATGGCAGTGGCGCGATGGCTGATGTGGGGGCAGGGGCCGTATCCATTATGCGCGCCTTGGTTGACCTTCACGAAGGTGAAGGCTAATCCAAGCGCATTCACTTTTCCAGCATGGAGCCATCACATGTCCGACGCCCCGGCCAAAGTTTTTCCCAAGCGGGTATTTTCCGGGATCCAGCCATCGGGCGGGTTGACGCTGGGCAATTATCTGGGCGCGCTCAAACGCTTTGCCGTGGCCCAGAATGAAGGCACGCAGACAATCTATTGCATTGTCGATCTGCATGCGATGACGGTCTGGCAAGACCCTGAAAAGCTGCGCCATGCCACGCGCGAACTGGCGGCGGGGTTCATTGCGTCCGGTATTGACCCGGCACGGTCTGTGCTGTTCAACCAAAGTCAGGTGCCCGCGCATGCGGAACTGGCCTGGATTTTCAACTGTGTCGCGCGCATGGGGTGGTTGCGGCGGATGACCCAGTTCAAGGACAAGGCCGGCAAGCATGCCGAAGAAGCCAGCGTGGGCTTGTTCGCCTATCCCAGTCTGATGGCGGCTGACATCATGGCCTATCATGCCACCCATGTTCCTGTGGGCGAGGATCAGAAACAGCATCTGGAACTGACCCGCGACATTGCCATCAAGTTCAACCATGATTACGGGGTTGATTTCTTTCCCATTGTTGAACCGGTCATCGAAGGGGCGGCCACCCGCGTGATGTCCTTGCGTGATGGCACGAAGAAAATGTCGAAATCCGACCCGTCCGACCAGTCGCGCATCAACCTGACCGATGACGCTGACGCCATTGCCGCGAAATTCCGCAAGGCGCGCACGGACCCCGAACCCCTGCCAGAGACGCTGGAAGGGCTGGACGGGCGCGCCGAGGCCCGCAATCTGGTCAATATCTACGCAGCCCTTGACGACATTTCCCCTGCGCAGGTTCTGGCCCAATTTGGCGGGCAGGGATTTGGTGTGTTCAAACCTGCATTGGCCGATCTGGCCGTGGCCAAGCTGTCGCCCATCAATGCCGAAATGGCGCGCCTTATGCAGGACGTGGCCGAGATTGACCGCATTCTGGGCAACGGGGCCGATCGTGCGCATGCCATCGCAGAACCCATTCTGGACCAGACCCGCGAGATTGTGGGGCTGATCCGGTCGCGCGGGCGGTAGCGCGGACCAGAGAAATACAAGGCTGGTTGAAGCTGGCCTGAAGGGGACGTTGGCGCTTGGACATAGCCCGCGCTGTCGGCGGGCCGGGGTCTGCTGATCCGGCGTTTTAGGGGTGCAGTTTATCCAAGCGGAATATTCCTGACATTATACGCTTGGCGCGACATCAGATCATCGGCAGGCCGCGGGACGGCCCGCCGATGGCGCGGGCCACCTGCGGCCTTTGCTCCGCGCCTTGGGGCATTCCCAGTGTCCGCAAAAGGCCATACCCCCGCCATCCCCTGCAGCGTTCAACCTTCTGCCGTCATCTACTCAGTCCGGTCCCGTATGCCTATACAAAACAAAAAGCCCGCCAGTTTGGCGGGCTTTTGCGTTCTGGCCCCAAGGCAAGATCAGATCACACGGACCTGTGTGCCGATCTTGACCAGTTCAAAAAGGTTCTCAACATGCGGGTTGAGCATGCCAAAACACCCGTTTGACGCCCGACGCCCGATCTTGGCGGGGTTGTCGATGCCGTGGATGCGGTAATACTGCCAGCTTAGGTTCATGGCACGCGTGCCCAACGGGTTGGTCGGATCGTCCCCTTCGACGCGGGCAGGCAGAGAAGGATCGCGTTCGCGCATGTTGGGGGTGGGAATCCATGTGGGTTCAAACCGCTTCAGCGTCACTTCGGTATAGCCGCGGCGGGTGAAATCCTCGGTCATGGGAACAGAACAGGGATGGGCCAGATAGATGCTTTCATCTTCCGACCAGAAGTGCAATGCCCGCGAATAGGTGTCACACAGGATTGCACCGTTGCGCAGGTTCTGGAAATGGTCGCGCCAATGATGGTTGCGAAAGCCCATCACATTGCGGCGGGCGGTGCGAACATTCGATTCCGCCTCAAACTCCGGTTGGGTCTGGGCGCGCAGCACTGACGGCATGGCCAAGGTGCCAAACGCGAAGGCGCCCGCTGTTGACAAAACGCTGCGGCGGGTCAGGGGGGATGTCGTCATGTCGGGCCTCTTTGGACATATTCAATATTTGAAAATGATATGGCGCAAAACGGATGCATAAATCAAGTCACGAGGCTGTGCGCGGCCCTGCGCCGTGGCGCAAATACCAGCACTAATTGCGGTCCTGGAACAGCGCCGCGTCCCACGCCACCTTGCCCCCGCGCGCAGTCTCGCCTAAACCCGTGTGGAAAACCCAACCCCCAGTGAGGCCCCCGATGCGCCTGAGCCGCTATTTCCTGCCTGTCCTGAAAGAAACCCCGTCCGAGGCGCAGATCGTCAGCCACCGTCTGATGTTGCGCGCGGGCATGATCAAGCAGGCTTCTGCGGGCATCTATTCCTGGTTGCCACTGGGGTTCAAGGTGCTGCGCCGGATTGAGCAGATTGTGCATGACGAACAGATCCGCGCAGGCCATATCCCGATGCTGATGCCCACGCTGCAATCGGCCGATCTGTGGCGTGAAAGCGGGCGGTATGATGATTACGGCGAAGAGATGCTGCGCATCAAGGACCGCCACGGCCGCGACATGTTGTATGGCCCGACCAATGAGGAACTGATCACCGATATTTTCCGCGCCCATGTGAACAGCTACAAGGACCTGCCGCTGACGCTGTATCATATCCAGTGGAAATTCCGCGATGAAATCCGTCCGCGTTTCGGGGTCATGCGCGGGCGCGAATTCCTGATGAAGGATGGCTATAATTTTGACTTGGACAAGGATGCGGCGCTGCATGCCTATAACCGCCATCTTGTCAGCTATCTGCGCAGCTATGAGCGCATGGGTCTGCAAGCCATCCCGATGCGCGCCGATGGCGGGCCGATTGGCGGCGATTACACGCATGAATTCCTTGTGCTGGCCGAAACGGGCGAGTCAGAGGTGTTTTATGACAGCGAAATCACCGATCTGAAATTCGGGGATCGGGTGGTGGATTATGACTCTGTGCCCGCATGTCAGGCGGTGCTGGAAGAATTCACCAGCCGCTATGCGCGCACCGATGAAACCCATGACGCCGCACTGTTTGACGCGCAGGTGCCGGAAGCGCGCCGCCGGAGTGCGCGCGGCATTGAAGTGGGGCAGATCTTCTATTTCGGCACCAAATATTCCGATGCCATGGGCGCAACTGTTGTTGGCCCTGATGGGGCGCGCACGCCTGTGCATATGGGCAGCCACGGCATTGGCGTGTCGCGCCTGCTGGGCGCGATTATTGAGGCCAACCATGATGAGCGCGGCATCATCTGGCCCGAAGGGGTGACGCCATTTCATGCGGCCATTGTGAACCTGAAGCAGGGCGACGCGGATGCAGATGCGGCCTGTGACAGCCTGTACAAGGCGCTTGTCGCACGCGGGCTGGAGCCGCTTTATGATGACAGGTCGGAACGTGCGGGCGCAAAATTTGCGACAATGGACCTGATTGGCCTGCCATGGCGGCTGACAGTCGGGCCGCGCGGGTTGGCCAAGGGCGTGGTGGAACTGACCAGCCGCCGCACGGGCGAGGCCGAGGAACTGACACCGGAGGCCGCTATAGACCGGCTGGCGCAGATTTACGCGGCGCATATGTGAGAGGGGGGCGCGCGCGGCGGGGGCATCGAGCCCCCTTCGCGCGCATGGGCCGCAGCCCAAACCCGCCCCAAGGGGGCCATGCCCCCTTGGGTAACCCCGCCCCCCGCCCGCCATGTCCGCGTCAATGCGCGATGATGGCACAGCGAGCCTGCACGGGTGCACAGCCTACCCGATTGACCACATAAGTCATACGGGTAGCCTGCAGCCCAAATGGAGGGATGCATGACCCGAACTGATTTGACCCGGCGCGACGGCCTGCCTGACGCCTTGCGGATATTGCTGGAGCAATACCCGCGCGATATGTGGCAAACCCACCGCAATTTCGACGGCTTGACCCGTTTCTGGCTGGAGCGCCACATGATGTTCCGGCAGGCGTTGGGGCAGTGGCAGGCTGACACGCGCGCCTTTTTGGACAAGGGGCGCGATGCGCGCGCGCATGGCCAGCAAACCGCGCGTCTGGGCGGGTTCCTGATCAATGAATTGCATGGCCACCACCATATCGAGGATGCGCATTATTTTCCCGCCCTGTCCGCCGCGGAACCGCGCCTTGTCAAAGGGTTCGAATTGCTGGATTCCGATCACCACGCGCTGGACAGCGAGCTGGCCGCACTGACCGATGCGGCCAATACGCATTTGCGCGCCCTTGGGGACAAGTCCGCCGACACACGCGCCAATGCTGCACGCATGCTGGCGCAGTTGGACGGGTTTGAACGTTTCCTGAACCGCCATCTGCTGGATGAGGAAGAACTGGTCGTGCCCGTCATCCTGCACCATGCGCCACGGTTGTGACATGCGGCCTGCGCGGTGCAATGTCACCGGGATGTGAGGGCGCACTGCTTTGGGCTTGACGTTGCGCGGCAATCCTATGAGGTTGCCAAAAATTCGCAGCAGGACGCCGCATGACCGGACATACCGCCCCCTTCGCCCCGTTTGAATGGATGATTGCCTGGCGCTATTTGCGCGCGCGCCGCGCGGAAGGCGGCGTCAGTGCCATGACCGTCATTTCCTTTCTTGGCATCATGCTGGCGGTCTTTGCGCTGATTGCCACGCTGTCGGTGCGATCAGGCTTTCGGGCGGAATTTGTCGACACCATTCTGGGGGCCAATGCGCATGTGACGGTCTATTCATCGGTGCATGTGGACGATTCCGGCCGCACCAGCCGTGTGATTGATGACTATCAGGACATGGCCGAACGCATTGCCGCTGTGCGCGGTGTCACCCGCGTGGCGCCGCTGATCAAGGGGCAGGTCATGGTGTCCGCGCATGGGCGCAATACCGGGGTCGAGGTGTTTGGCATTGCCCATGATGATCTGCGCACCATTCCGCGCGTGGCCGATCCTGAACAGGCGCTTGGCGATATTGAACGTTTTGGCGAAGGCGTGGCCATCGGGTCGGGGGTGGCGCGGGAACTGAACGTGGCGCTTGGCGATACGGTGCGCGTCATCTCGCCTGACGGGGTGCGCACGGCCTTTGGCACCAGTCCGCGCATATCGGCCTATGAGGTGGTCTATATCTTCACGGCCGGGCGCTATGATATTGACCGCACGCGGCTGTATATGCCCTTTGACGAGGCGCAGATCTATTTCAACCGCGACGGTGTGGCGGATGAACTGGAAGTGATGGTCGCCAATCCCGACCAGATTGACAGCCTGCGTCTGGACCTGCTGCGCGCGGGCGGCGAGCGGGTCATGCTGTGGACATGGCGTGACAGCGCAGGGTCGTTCCTGCGCGCGCTGGATGTCGAGGATAATGTGATGTTCGTGATCCTGTCCATTCTGGTGCTGATTGCGGCGATGAATATCATTTCGGGGCTGATCATGCTGGTCAAGAACAAGGGCCGCGATATTGGCATTCTGCGCACCATGGGCCTGTCAGAAGGGTCGGTGCTGCGGGTGTTTTTCATTTGCGGGGCGTCGGTGGGCGTGCTGGGCACGGCGGCGGGGGTGGTGCTGGGCTGTCTGTTTGCCATCTATATAGATACGATTTTCAGCTTCGTGAACTATGTTGCCGGTGGCGGGGTCTGGGACCCGTCCATTCGCGGCATCTACGCGTTGCCCGCACAATTGCGGCTGGAAGATGTGCTAAAGGCCGTGGGGCTGTCGCTGTCGCTGTCGTTCATTGTCACCATTTTCCCTGCGCGCCGCGCCGCACGCATGAACCCGGTTGAGGCATTGCGCTATGAATGATCAGGCCCTGTCGCTGCGCGACATCACCAAGACTTATAACGCGGGCCGGCCCAATGAAGTGGCTGTGTTGCGTGGCGCGTCGCTGTCGCTGGACCGGGGCGAGGTGGTGGCGCTGGTCGCGCCATCGGGGGCGGGGAAATCCACGCTGCTGCATATCGCGGGCCTGCTGGACACGCCCGACACGGGCGCTGTGGTCATCAATGGGGCCGATATGACACGGCTGGGTGATCATGCCCGCACAGCTGCGCGGCGCGGGCAGGTGGGGTTCATCTATCAGTTTCACCATCTGCTGCCGGAATTTTCGGCGCTGGAAAACATTGTCTTGCCGCAACTGGCCAATGGTGTGCCCAAAGCACAGGCCCATGCCCGCGCGCGTGACCTGCTGGAGCGTGTGGGCGTGGGGCCGCGCGCCGCGCACCGCCCCGCAGCCCTGTCGGGGGGGGAACAGCAGCGCGTCGCGTTCTGCCGCGCGCTGGCCAATGAACCCAGCCTGTTGCTGGCGGATGAACCGACCGGCAATCTGGACCCCGAAACATCCGATCAGGTGTTCGGCGCATTGATGGACCTTGTGCGCGATACGGGGCTTTCGGCGCTGATCGCCACCCATAACATGGAGCTTGCCGCCCGCATGGACCGCGTGGTGCGGCTGGATGCGGGCGAAGTCGTCACGCCCTGACCTGCGCTTTCGCCCCGCGTCTTATCCCAAACAGTGCGGAGCCAAGGCCGCAGGCCGCCGCGCTATCGGCGGGCCGTCCCGCGGCCTGCCGATTTGGCCAGCGTCACACCAAGCTTTTGATCTTGGAGTATGCCGCCTGCATAAACTGTATTCCTCCAACGTGGGACCGGCAGACCCCGGCCCGCCGATGGCGCGGGCTTTGACCCCCTGTGGCCGCTGTTACCCCGGCAGTTTGTCGCGCAGAAACGACAGCGCGAGGGACAGCCCGTCATGGGCGATGCCGTGGCCGGTGCCTTTGGACACATGCGCATAGGTTTCAAACCCTGCCGCCGTCAGTGCGTCTGCGGCGTCGGACAGCGATTGCGGGGGCACAACTTCGTCCTGATCGCCATGCACCAGCAGGACGGGCGGGTGCGACAGCGCGTCATCGGCCAGATGTTCGGGCTGCATCAACCGCCCCGAGAACCCCACGATCCCCGCCAGCGCATCTTTGCGGCGCGGGGCCACATGCAGGCTGATCATCGTGCCTTGGGAAAACCCCACCAGCGCCAGCGCGCGCGGCTCCAGCCCCTCATCAGCCAGCACCTGATCGATAAAGGCGTCCAGATCGTTCGCGGCCGCCTGCAGCCCTGTCAGGGCTGCTTCCTCGGTCGATCCGTCCAGCCAAGGGATGGGGAACCACTGAAACCCCATCGGGTTTCCGGTGCAGCGTTCGGGCGCGTTGGGCGCATAAAAGGCCGTGTGGGGCATATGGGGCGCCAGCGGGTCGGCCAGCCCCAGCAGGTCCGCGCCATCCGCGCCATAGCCATGCACGAAAATCACGGCAGATTTCGCCTGCCCTTTGGGGGCGCCCTTGCGGGCAGATGTCAGAATACGGGTCATAAAATGCCTTCCCTGTCGGTTTCCACACGGTAATACGCCCACAGCAGCCCCGCTGCAACTGTGCGCCATGGCGACCATGCCTGCGCCATGGTGCGCAAGGCGCCTTCGCGCGGGCGGTCGGGCAGGGCGAACAGGCGGCGCGCGGATTCCTGCAAGGCCAGATCGGCAGGGGCAAACACATCGGCGCGCCCAAGGCTGAACATGGCGTATATCTCGGCGGTCCAGCGGCCAATGCCCGGCACCTCGACCAGAATGCGGGTCACCTCGGGGTCGGGCAGGGTGCGCAGGGCGTCAAAATCAATGCCTGCGGCGGCCAGCGCGCGGGCATAGCGCATTTTCTGCCCCGACAGGCCCGGCGCGCGCAAGGTTGCGTCATCGGCAGCCAGAACGGCGGTGGGGGTGGTCAGGCCCGCATCCACCATCCGGCCCCAGATGGCGCGCGCGGCATGGGTGCTGACCTGCTGGCTGACAATTGCGGACAGCAATTGTGCAAACCCGTCATCACGCCTGCGCAGGGGGGGCGTGCCGGTCAGCGCCAGCGCATGGGCAAAGCGCGGCTCGGCTGCGGCCAGCCATTCGGCCCCTTCTTGCATGCAGCCCTCAGATGTCAGAATACGCCCGACCATCAGCACGCCCTGCGCGACAAACTGGTGCACATGTAAAATTCCCCTTTTCCTTGGCACAGTGATTGGCTAATCCTGCGCGTATGACAGATATGATTGCAACCCATGATGATGCCCGCGCCAAGCGCAATGTAATCGTGCTTGTGGCCGCGCAGGCGGTTGTGGGTGCACAGCTTCCGGTGATTTTCATCATTGGCGGGCTGGCGGGGCAGATGCTGGCCCCCAACCCGTGTTGGGCCACATTGCCGATTTCGCTGATTGTGTTGGGGTCCATGCTGACGGCCACACCACTGTCGGGGTTCATGCAGGCTTACGGGCGGCGCGCGGGGTTCTGGCTGGCCTGCGGGGCGGGGGCCGCGGGTGCGGCCATCGGGGCCTATGCGCTGATGCTGGGCAGTTTCACGCTTTTCCTGCTGGGGTCGCTGCTGACGGGCGTGTATATGTCCGCCAACGGGTTTTACCGCTTTGCGGCCACTGACACCGCCAGCCCAGAATTCCGCCCGAAGGCCATTTCCTATGTCATGGCGGGGGGGCTTTTGTCGGCTGTGTTCGGCCCGCAACTGGTGTCCTTCACCGCCGAGGCGATGCCGGTGCCCTTTCTGGCCACATATCTGGGCGTTATCTTGCTGAACCTTGCAGGGATGGCACTGCTAAGCTTGCTGGATATTCCGACCCCTGCAAAGCCGGACCTGAGCCTGCCGCAGGGCCGGACGCGGCGCGAAATGCTGCAAACCCCTGTCATTGCAGTGGCCATCATTTGCGGGACAGTGGCCTATGCGTTGATGAATCTTGTCATGACATCCACGCCGCTGGCGGTGGTGGGTTGCGGGTTTGACACGTCAGATGCGGCCAATATCGTGTCGGCGCATGTGCTGGCCATGTATGCGCCATCGTTCTTTACGGGTCATCTGATTGCGAGATTCGGGGCGCGCAACATCGTGGGGCTGGGGCTGGTCATCCTTGCGGGTGCGGGCGCAGTTGCCATGTCGGGTGTCCAGCTGGAGCAGTTCTACATCGCGTTGATCTTGTTGGGCGTGGGCTGGAATTTCGGCTTTATCGGTGCCACATCCATGTTGACGGCATCCTATTCGGTGGAAGAACGCGGTCGGGTTCAGGGCCTGAACGACATGATCGTTTTTGGCGGTGTGTTTCTGGCGTCGCTAAGTTCGGGGTCGTTGATGAACTGTTCGGGCGGGACAACGGAAACCGGCTGGCAGTTGGTGAATATGGCGATGCTGCCGTTTCTGGTGCTGGCAGGCGGGGCGTTGATCTGGCTGGCAATGCGCCCTGCACAGGCCGGGACGCGCTGACGCTTGGGGCCTGCCGGTGCTGGCAGCGCGTGCCCCCGCCATTTCTGCAAGAGCTGAGTCGTCCTTGCAACACCGCGCGCCAGCGTTTCCCGGCCTGTGTTGACTTTGCCTGCCGATATGCAGATTCTGCCCCCAACCCGCGCAAAAGACGCGATTTTCTGAGTGAGGCAGATTATGAGCAATTTCATTCCCCGCGCGGCCCTGTTTGGGTCGGCGCTGTTTGTCGCGGCATGTAGTGGTGGGGGCAGCGGTGGCGGTGGTGGTGGCGCGCCTGCCGTGACGCGCAACTTTACCAGTGTGTTAAGCCAAGGTGTCGGGTCGCAAGACGCGTCACGCGTTTTTGTCAGCTTGCGCGACACGGGCGAAGTGCAATTCCAGTTTGAAGACGGCTTTCTGAAAGATGCGATCGTCATTTGCGAAGACTATTCTGGCGCAAGTTGTCGTGTGACGGGCGGGCCAGCGGGCACATTGGAAACTGGCACATTGGAAGGGCGCATGGCGGGCGAATATGCCTATGCAGGCAGTTTGCGGCTGGATCATGCGGTGGACGGGCAGATTTCGCAATCCTATCATCGTATCTATCATTCTGCGCCCGGCAGTGTGGCCACACGCCCTGCCTTGGTGCAGGGGGTGCAGGATTATCGCGGGCATTTCATGGCCGGTGCCATTGTGGACGGGCAGGGGGGCATTGCCGAAGGGGGCATTGCAATGACGGTCAATTTTGACAGCGGGGTGCTGTCGGGCAGTATGAGCGGCACCTTGCGCGACACCACCACAGACGTGCGCGCAGGCTTCAACAATGTGACCATCGACCGCCAGACCGGCCAGTTTGCCACGACAGATGCAAGCACCTTCACCTTCAACAGCCAATTGGCGGGCGGCAGTGCGCAGGGGGCTTTTTACGGACCGCAAGCCGATGAAGTGGCGGGCACATTCGACATTGGGGTGAATGAAACCAACGGCATGAGCGGGATTTTCCTGGGTTGTCGTGGGCTGCAGGACAGCTGCGTTTCCCATGGGGATTGATGCGTGACAGGCCGGCGGTTGCGGGCGTGCGGGCGGGAAATTGCGGCGCGCGCGGCCGGTGCACCATTGAAGGCCGCCCCAATTCAGTGCAAGACAGCGCCATGCTGTCCTATCAACATATCTACCATGCCGGAAATCTGGCGGATGTTCAGAAACACGCGCTTCTGGCGTGGGTGCTGGCCTATATGACGGCCAAGGACAAACCGCTAAGTTATATCGAAACGCATGCGGGGCGGGGGTTGTATGCGCTCGATGCGCCCGAAGCGCTGAAAACCGACGAAGCTGCGGCGGGGATTGCGCGCATGCAGGCGCGTTTCGCCCCCGACCATCCCTATAGTGTTGCGCTGAACGCCATTCGGGCGCAGCACGGGCGCGCGGCCTATCCCGGATCGCCGTTGATTGCCGCCAGCCTGCTGCGCGCGCAAGACAGCCTGACCCTGGCGGAACTGCACCCGCGCGAATTTGCGGCGCTGCGCATGCATATGGCAGGGTCGGGCGCGCATCTGCGCCATGAAGACGGTCTGGATATGGCGCTGTCGATTTGCCCGCCCACGCCGCGGCGCGGGGTGCTGATGATTGACCCGTCATACGAGGTGAAGGACGATTACGCCCGCCTGCCCAAGCTGCTGGGCGATCTGCGGCGCAAGTGGAATGTGGGTGTGCTGATGCTGTGGTATCCGGTGCTTCAGGCCGGGCTTCATGGGCCGATGCTGGCACGCATCGCGCAAGACCACGCCGATGCAGCCGTGTTTGAGATTGGCTTTCCACCAATGCGCGCGGGCCACCGCATGGTTGGCGCGGGCTTGGTGGTGCTGAACCCGCCATGGGGCATGACAGACGAAGCGCAGCGCATAAAGGCCCTGTTGGCGCAGGAATAACGGGATTTGCACGCCACTGACGGCCAAAAGCGGCAAAACGCGACTTGTTTTGCCATCAGGGGCCATTCCGCGCTTGCGTAAACGCGTTGCTGGCGCTAGGAAACGCGCAATCAAGAAGGCCAAAGGTCACATTCTGAACGGGCAGGGTCGGGCGCAAGCCGCGACCCTTTGTGTTTGTTGCATGTTCAGATGCGGCCTTGAAGCGGTCTTCATGATCCCAGTCCAAAGACCGGCGGAGTCAACCGTCAGGCCAGAAACATGATGAAAAAGGAACCATATCTGAATGTGCGCTAAAGCAACCATGGAAGAATTCGAGGCAATGCTCGCCGAAAGCCTCGAGATGGACACCCCTGCCGAAGGCAGTGTTGTCACCGGCCGTGTGATCGCCATCGAGGCAGGTCAGGCCATTATCGACGTAGGCTACAAGATGGAAGGCCGCGTCGAACTGAAAGAATTTGCAAGCCCCGGTGAAGCCCCGCAAGTGGCCGTTGGCGATGATGTCGAAGTCTACCTTGAGCGTGTCGAAAACGCCCGCGGTGAAGCCGTCATCAGCCGGGAGAAAGCCCGCCGCGAAGCCGCCTGGGACCGTCTGGAAAAAGCCTATGCCGACCAGGACCGCGTCGAAGGCGCGATCTTCGGGCGCGTCAAGGGTGGTTTCACTGTCGATCTGGGCGGCGCTGTGGCGTTCCTGCCCGGCTCTCAGGTCGATGTGCGCCCCGTGCGCGATGCTGGCCCGCTGATGGGCCTGAAGCAGCCGTTCCAGATTCTGAAAATGGACCGTCGCCGTGGCAATATCGTCGTGTCGCGTCGCGCCATTCTGGAAGAAAGCCGCGCCGAACAGCGCGCCGAAGTCATCGCCAAACTGGCCGAAGGCCAGATTGCAGATGGTGTGGTCAAGAACATCACCGAATATGGTGCGTTTGTTGATCTGGGCGGCGTTGACGGTCTGCTGCACGTCACTGACATGGCATGGCGCCGCGTCAACCACCCGTCCGAAGTTGTCACCATTGGTGAAACGATCAAGGTGCAGGTCATCAAGATCAACAAGGACACCCACCGCATCAGCCTTGGTATCAAGCAGCTGCAAGCCGATCCATGGGATTCGGTTGGCGCGAAATACCCGCTGGGGTCCGTGCATCAGGGCCGCGTGACCAACATTACCGATTACGGCGCATTCGTTGAGCTGGAAGCCGGTGTTGAAGGTCTGGTTCACGTGTCCGAAATGTCCTGGACCAAGAAAAACGTGCATCCCGGCAAGATCGTTTCGACCAGCCAGGAAGTTGACGTCATGGTTCTGGAAATCGACGGCGACAAGCGCCGCGTGTCGCTGGGCCTGAAACAGACGCTGCGCAACCCGTGGGAAGTGTTCGCCGAGACCCACCCCGCCGGCACCCAGATTGAAGGTGAAATCAAGAATATCACCGAATTCGGTCTGTTTGTTGGTCTGGAAGGCGACATTGACGGCATGGTTCACCTGTCTGACATCAGCTGGGACCAGCGCGGCGAAGAAGCCATTCAGGACTACCGCAAGGGTGACACGGTTCAGGCCGTCGTGGCTGATGTCGATGTCGAGAAAGAGCGTATTTCCCTGTCCATCAAGGCCATGGAAAACGACAGCTTCACTGATGCGGTCGAAGGTGTGAAGCGCGGCTCGATCCTGACTTGCACAGTCAGCGCCATCGAGGAAGGCGGGATTGAAGTTGAATTCAACAACATGAAATCCTTTATCCGTCGCTCGGATCTGGCCCTTGAGCGTGCAGACCAGCGCCCCGAGCGCTTTCAGGTTGGCGACAAGGTTGATGCGCGCGTCACATCTGTGGACAGCAAGACCCGCCGCATTGGCCTGTCGATCAAAGCGCGCGAGATTGCCGAAGAGAAAGAAGCCGTCGAACAATACGGATCTTCTGATGCAGGCGCATCGCTGGGCGACATTCTGGGCGCAGCCCTGAAGGACCGCAGCTAAGTCCTGGCAGTACCGACACTTACAATTGAAAAGGCCCCGAAGAAATTCGGGGCCTTTTTGCTGTATCAGGGCGCGCGCGTTTCAGCCGCTGCGGCGCAGGCCATGGCGGTAATCATGCGCGCGCCAGTTTGCACGCGACAGCCATTGCGCTTCTGGCTGGCGCGCGGCCAGATCGTCGCTGATCTCCACCTCATCAAAACCGGAACGGCGGGCCATGGCGTATTGGTCCGCGATCACATGCCCTTGCGCGCGCAACCGCCCCGTAAACCCCATGCGCCGCAACCGCGCCGCAAGGGTAAAGCCGCGCCCGTCACTGAAGGCGGGAAACTGAATGCGCACGGGGTGCTGGCGGGCCACGGCCCAGCTTAGCGCGCTGTCATCGGCATCAGGGGGCAGGTCCGTCCATGGCCCGTTGAATGTGTCGGGGCTGAACCCCGTATCGGTGACGATGATTGTCATGATGCCTGCCTTCTTACAACGCGCCCGTTTGCGATATGAATTCCGCATTCCACCTTGTCCTGACCGCGCCAGCGCCCTGCGCGCGGGTCCTCGCCTGTGGCCACGGGGGCCGTGCAGGGCGCGCAGCCGATGGACAGATAGCCTTGCGCCACCAGCGGATGACGCGGCAGTCCGAAACGGTCCATATAGGCCGCCAGATCAGCACGGCCCCATGCCGCAAGCGGATTGATTTTCAGATGCGTGTCATCGCGTTCAAACATCTGCAAATGGCTGCGCGTTGACGCCTGAAACTGCTTGCGGCCCGTGATCCAGCCATCAAACCCCTGCAGGGCCTGTTCCAATGGCCGCGATTTGCGCAAGGCGCAGCATGCGTCGGGGTCCGCGCGGTGCAGCAGGTTGTCGGGGTCGCGCTGGAACAGGTCGGCGCGGTCCGCTGTGATGATGCGCAGATCACGCAGGTTCAGCCGCGCCGCAAGGTCGCGCTGATAGGCCAGCGTTTCGGGAAACAGCATCAGGGAATCGATGAACAGCACCGGGGTATCGGGCGCAATTTGCGACACCATATGCAGCAACACCGCCGATTCCGCCCCGAAGCTGGACACCAGCGCCACGCGTCCCAGCGCACCCGACAGGCCAAAGCGCAACCCCGCTTCGGCGCTGTGATCAAACCGTGTGTTCAATGCGGTCAGGTCATGCAGCATCGACCTGCTCCGTGTGATAAAGCGCGGCCTTGAACGGGTCCGCGCCCAACCTGCGATACGCCTGCAGAAAGGTTTCCGCGCGGTCGTGGCGCAGGGCCAGATAGGCGCGCAAAATCCGTTCAATCGCAGGCACGATCTGGTCATAGGCAAAGCCCGGCCCGGTGCGCGTGCCGATCATCGCGTCTTCGGTCCCGTCCCCGCCCAGGGTGATCTGGTAGTTTTCCACGCCTGCGCGGTCCAGCCCCAGAATGCCGATATGGCCGACATGGTGGTGCCCACAGGCATTGATGCAGCCCGAAATCTTGATCTTCAGCGGGCCAATGTCATGTTCCAGCTTCAGCGCATCGACATGTTGCGTGATTTCCTGCGCCACGGGAATGGACCGCGCTGTGGCAAGGGCGCAGTAATCCATGCCCGGGCAGGCGATGATATCAGATGCAAGACCCACATTCGCTGTGGCCAGCCCCGCACTGCGCAACTGCGCATGCAGCGCGGGCAGGTCAGCAAGCGCGACATGGGGCAGAACAAGGTTCTGTTCATGGCTGACACGGATTTCACCCTGACCGTAGCGGTCAGCCAGATCGGCAATCAGGGTCATCTGCGCATCTGTGGCGTCGCCCGGTGTGCCGCCATGGGGTTTCAGGCTGATGGTGACAATGCTGTAGCCCGCCATGCGGTGCGGGTGCAGGTTCGTGTCAGACCATGCGCGAAACACCCCGTCGCTGCGGCGCGCAGCGTGATAGGGGGCGTCATCGCGGGGGGGCAGGTCTGGCGCGGCGAACTGGCGTTTCAGCTGTGCAAGATGCTGCGCCGTCGCGCCCGCATCGAATTGCGGGGCGATTTGCGCAAACTGTGCTTCCACCAGATCGCGCACCTTCTCCAGCCCGTTTTCATGCACGGTAATCTTGATGCGGGCCTTGTATTTATTGTCGCGCCGCCCCAGCAGGTTATAGGTGCCCACAATCGCTTCCAGATAGGGCAGCAAATCGGCCACGGGCAGGAAATCGCGGATCACCTTGCCAATCATCGGCGTGCGCCCAAGGCCGCCGCCCACGATGACCTCGAACCCGGTCTGTCCGTCGCGGTGCAGCATCCGCAGCCCGATATCATGCGCCTTGGTCACAGCGCGGTCATTCGGGCTGCCGGTGATGGCGATTTTGAACTTGCGGGGCAGGAACTGGAATTCGGGGTGGTCCGTGGACCATTGCCGGATCAGTTCGGCATAGGGGCGGGGGTCCTCAATCTCATCCGCGGCGGCGGCGGCAAACTGGTCGGATGTGACATTGCGGATGGTGTTGCCCGATGTCTGGATGGCATGCAGCCCCACTTGCGCCAGCGCATCCAGAATATCGGGCACATCCTTCAGGCGCGGCCAGTTATACTGGATGTTCTGGCGCGTGGTGAAATGGCCATAGCCCTTGTCCCAGCGCGTGGCAATCATGGCAAGCTGGCGCAACTGCGCCGAATTCAGCGTGCCATAAGGGATAGCCACGCGCAGCAT
Organism: Roseinatronobacter sp. NSM; assembly: GCF_052379845.1. NCBI lineage: Bacteria > Pseudomonadati > Pseudomonadota > Alphaproteobacteria > Rhodobacterales > Paracoccaceae > Roseinatronobacter > Roseinatronobacter sp. NSM. The sequence goes on from NZ_JBQTCF010000009.1 coordinate 52,341, forward strand.
ATAGGCGTGAAGCTGCAGATACAGCCCGTTCATCAGCCGCAGGGGGCGGAATTCTTCCTCGGTCAGGCTGCCGTCAATGCGGCGGTCCACCTGTTCGCGGAACTGGCGGTTGCGTTCGGTAATGAAGGCGCGGTCAAATTCATCATACTGATACATGATGCTTATCCTTGCGATTGCTTGCCATGGGCATAGTTGGACGGGCCACGACGGCGGAAATCCTCGCGGAAATGCGCAGGTTCAATGCCAGCGGTGCCAAGGCGCATATCCGCCAGATAACAGCCCACAACCTGATCATGACGCTGGCTTGCGTGGTGCAGTGCGTCTTGTGCCTGTGCGGGGTCGCTGAACACTTTTGCGTTTTGCAAGTCCCGCGTCCAGCCGTCCGTGGCGTCCAGCCAGACGACATCGCCTTCCAACAAGGCATTGGCGGTTATAACTTTTACAACGGGGTTTTTTGACATGTCAGGCCCTCGCTTCCAGCAGGTCAGGCAGCATATTGGCCGCGCGCGCAGGTGTCAGGCCCAGCAACATGACCACAGGACCCCGTAGCGCCTGCACAGTTTGCGCCAGCCTGTCCAACCTGCACGGCGTGACGGACTGAATGGGCTGCGAGGCATTCTCGACCAATGTAACCGGCGTGGCGGCATCTGCGCCCTGCATCAGCAACCGCCCCTGTATGACACGGGCCGCGCGTTTGCCCATATAGATGGCGGCGACACTGCCGGGGCGGGCAAGTGCGGCCCAGTCCAGATCGGCGATACCATCCTTGTCATGGGCGGTCAGGATATGCAGGTCGGTGTTGCGCCCGCGCCGTGTCAGGCTGCGCCCGATTGTGGCGGCGGCGGCGCTGGCGGCGGTAATGCCGGGCGTTACCCCCCAGTCAATGCCAGCTGCATCCAGTGCCTCGGTTTCTTCGTCAAGGCGGGCAAAAATTGCGGCATCGCCCCCTTTCAGGCGCACGACATGCGCGCCCTCGCGGGCATGCTCAACCATAAGGGCGTTGATCTGGTCCTGCGGGGTGGACGGGCCGAACCCTTCCTTGCCCACAGCAATGAACACCGCTTCGCGCCGCGCAAGTTCCAGAATGGCCGGGGTCACCAGACGGTCATGAATGACCACATCCGCGCGGTCCAGCAAGCGGCGCGCGCGCAAAGTCATCAATTCAGGGTCGCCGGGGCCAGCGCCCACCAGGTCCACACGGCCCATCCGGTCATGGTGCGCAAGGTGCCGGTCGCGCAGGGCAAACAGCGCGTCTTGCAGGCGTTGGTCGTCAGGGTGCGCCATCAGGTCCGGTCCGGCCTGCAGATAATACTCTGCCCAGAAATCGCGCCGCGCGCGGCCACGGGGCAGGACGTCCGCATGGGGGCGAAACGCCTTGCCTGCCTGCGCAAGCTGGCCCAACGCGGCGGGCAAGCGGTCTTCCATATCTTTCTTGATGGCGCGCGCCAGCACAGGGGCAGCCCCTTCGGTGCCAATCGCCACCACAACGGGGTCGCGGTCCACCATGGCGGGGGTGATGAAATCGCTTCCTTCCAGATTGTCCACGATATTGACCAAGGCCCCGACCGAGCGCCCAAGCGCGGCATTCGCGGTGTCCAGCGTATCATCTTCTGTGGCGCTGTAGACCAGCCGCATTCCGGCCAGATCCTGCGCTTGCGGCGCGCGGCGGATCAGGCTGTGGCCATGTGCGTGCACTGCTTGCGCCAGTTCGGGTTCGGGTGCGGGCGCGAACACTGTGATCCGCGCCTGCGTCTTGAACAACAGACGCAACTTGGCAAGGGCCGCTTCGCCATTGCCAATGACGGCGATATTTGCCTGCGCGGTATCTAGGAAGATTGGAAAATGCTGCATGACTCGCCTCTTGTTTTCGAGGTAACTTAGAACAAAATTCCGCATTTAAGGCAATTCTCCAAAGAGAATAAGAACGTTGTGGCAAATGTGCGAAAATGGCGGAAATTTGTTCTGCGGCTGTGGTGGGTTTGCGAATGGATGATTTGGCTTGCGGCCCAAAAGCGGAACCTTGTTGGTCCAGCCCATGGCGCTTTGCCCGGCAGCCGGCCTGAAAAGGCAGCCCAGACGCCCCTTGTCCAAGCGCCAGCGCGTGGTGCGCAAAACTGGGAGCCGGTTCTGCGGGCAATAGTCCACCGTCACAAAGGGCGCGGGGATTGCCAAAGGCAACGCATTTCAGAGGGCGATCATTCCCTTTTGCAGCGGCGCGTTGCTGTGGATAACAGGGCGTATATAGCAAAAAGGCCGATGCAAACCCGCATCAGCCCCGCCTGATTTCTGCCTGTGTCAGCGGCCCCCGATGACGGGGTGTTACCGCCCCCAAGTGCGGGTTGCGCCGCAATCGAAATGCACGAAATTGGAACCGGAATACCGCCCGACCCCGCCCGCGCGGCAGGCTTCGGCTGCTTGCGCAATCTGGGACACAGACCGCGATTGCAACCGCACATCTGCAGCCTGCCCCTTCAGATGCAAGGAGTTCTGCGCCACATTGCGTGACCGCGCGCGCAGCATCGCGTTCGTTTGCGGGGACCGATAGCCGGATAACAGCATATAGGGTTCGTTCACGCCCAACAAGTTATGCGCAGCGGCCAGAAAATCGACAGTGCGCGTGTCAATGCTGTGCACGGCATTATTGCGCCAGTCGCGGAAGAAATGGTTAATCTCGGACAGGGATTCGGGAATATAGGATCCGTCAATCCAGTAGATCAGATTGATACGTTCACCGGTGCGCCCGGAATAGAATTGTAGCTTCCGAATATCGCCTGCGCCGCGTGCATAGGCGGTAACACCGGGGAAAAACGGGGCAGCTGAAATGGCCGTGGCCGCAAACGCCCCTAGAATAGACCGGCGCGTAAGCCCGCTGGATTTGTTTTCACACATCTGAACGGCTGTCCCTTTTCCTGTCCTGACGGTCATTTTTTTATATGGCAATGTGTGCCATGGCGGGCGCAAGATTGATTTTCTTAAGTCGGTATCACGCATGCCATACATCGCCGTTGTCCAGTATGTTGCACATTCGTGCGCGCAACCCAAGGAAAGATCGGCGCATGGTTCCGCGTAGCTGCGCAACTAAGCGGAAAATTGCCCACCACAGGGGCGCGCCTGATGGCACAGGCATATGATCTGGCAACATTCTTGTTGCGCATTGGGGGCGTCTCATTGGGGGATCACTATCTGAATTTGTTGAAAGAAACCTTAAAGCAACACTCGGAAGGGGCGCGCGCCGTCCTCTCAGGCTTGTGAGTGGACGTGATCGGCGGTATTTTGCCAATCTTGTGATCACTGCTTTTTGATTCCCCCGCCCTGCAGGAGGTGCGTTTTGTTGTTCAGGAATGTCGTTTCTAAGATCAATTCCGGTTTTGTGGTGTTTGGCCTTGTGTGTGTGTTGGGAACGGGCGGGGCTGTGCCGGCCCATGCGCAACAATTTCCGGCATTCCGTCAAGCCTTGGCTGAAGGCGCATCCTTTGACAGTGGCGTGTCGGCATTTTATCGCGCGCGCGATTTTGCGCCCCTGTGGACAGGGGCGGAGCATGCTGATCGGCGCGCGGCGCTTGTCAATGCCCTGTCGCGTGCCGCCGATCATGGCTTGCCTGCGGCGCGCTATGACCTTGACGGGCTGCTGGCCGCGTTCGAGGCCGTGCAAAGCGAGCGTGACCGCGCGCTGCTGGAAGCGCGCATAACCCGTGTATTTCTAAGCTTCGCTACCGACCTGAGCAGTGGTGTGCTGGACCCGCGCCGCATTGACCGCAATATTGTGCGCGAATTGCCCCGCCCTGACCCCGAAACCCTGCTGCGCGACTTCGCGCAGGCGCAACCCGCGACATTCATGCGCAATCTTGCCCCGAGGGCCCCCGAATATGCGCGGCTTTTCCGTGCCAGAATGCAGCTGGAACAGACCATTCAAAACGGGGGGTGGGGGCCGCGCGTTCCCGAGGTGCGCTTTACACCCGGCACATCAAGCGATGCGGTCATCGCGCTGCGCAACAGGCTGATTGCGATGGGCTATCTGGGGCGTTCGGCATCCGCCAGCTATGATGCGGCGTTGCAAACTGCAGTGCTGAATTTTCAGGTCAACCATGGTATCGAAGCTGACGGAATTGCAGGCACGGCCACCATTCGCGCCCTCAATGTCAGCGCGCAGGACCGTCTGGCTGCCGTGAACGTCGCCATGGAGCGAGAGCGGTGGTTGAACATTCCGCGCGGGGACCGGCATATCTGGGTGAACCTTACGGATTTCAACGCCCAGATCGTGGATTACGATCAGGTCACATTCCAGACGCGCGCCGTTGTGGGCGCGCAGGCCGGTGACCGGCAAACGCCGGAATTTTCGCACCGCATGACCTATCTGGAAATCAACCCCGACTGGACATTGCCACGGTCCATTCTTGCGCGGTCCTATTGGGGGGCGTTGGCGTCTGGCGGGGCGCGCCATCTGGAGGTTGTGGACGCACAGGGGCGCGTTGTGCCACGTTCGGCCATAAATTTCGGGCGCTACACGCCTGCCAATTTCCCGTTCAATGTGCGCCAGCCACCGGGGCCGACAAATGCGCTTGGCGAAGTGAAGTTCATGTTCCCGAACCCTTATGCGATTTATTTGCATGACACGCCCGAACGGCATTTGTTCAACACCACCGTGCGCACGCATTCATCGGGCTGTGTGCGGCTGAATGACCCACGGGATTTCGCTTATGAACTGCTGTCGCGCCAGAGCGAGGACCCGCGCGGTTTGTATCATTCCGTCCTGAACTCGGGCCAGCAGACACGGGTTTTTCTGGACGACCCTGTGCAGATCCATCTGGTTTATCGCACGGCCTTTACCAATGCGCGCGGGGAGCTGAATTTCCGCGAGGACATGTATGGGCGTGATGCCCGCATTCATGAGGCGCTGAAGAACGCCGGGGCGGTCAGCAGCGGAATCCGCAGCTGATACCGCACGCGCCGGACCATCCCCGGCGCGGCCTCGACCCGAAGACGCCCTGACCCACAGCGATTTGAGTTGCCCTCTGTTGCGAAACTGTTACATTCTGCGACGATATGGAACGCACCTGCCATGAGACGGAGTGTTCCCGATGGGACTGGAATACATGCAGACGACGACTGAAACTGCCCGGCGCGTGATTGATATCATCGCACAGCAAGCAATGGTTGACACATCCGAGGTGGGCATGGACATGGCCCTGAGTGACCTTGGGCTTGATAGTCTTGGTCTGGTCGAATGTATCTTCGGAATAGAGGAGGCATTCGACATATCGGTGCCGTTCAATGCCAACGCGCCCGACCAAACCGGGTTCGATATTTCCACGGTTGGCGCGATCATCCTGGAAGTTGAAAAGCTGATCGCCAGAAAAGCCGCATGAGGCGCGTTGTCATAACCGGCGCTGGCACTGTGAATGCGCTGGCCAATGACAGCATGGGCACTTTCACCGCGCTGCAACGCGGTCTGTGCGGCATTGGCCCGCTGACATGCCGCGATGTGGACCGCCTGACGGTGCAGGTGGGCGCTGAAATTCGCGGCTTTGACCCCGAACAGCATTTCGCGCGAAATACCTTGCCGTTGCTGGACCGTTTCACCCAGATCGCGCTTGTGTCCGCGCGCGAAGCTGTGGCGCAATCGGGGCTGTCCTTTGATGGTGCGCTGGGGCTGCGCGCCGGGGTCATCATGGGAACGGCCGGGGGCGGCAACCTGACGGTGGATGACAATTACCGCACTGTCTATGCCGAGGGGAAGAACCGTGTTCATCCCTTCGTGGTGCCGCGCCTGATGCATAATGCGGCCACGTCCCATATTTCGATGGAATTCGGGCTGAAGGGGCCAGCCTTTACTGTGTCCACGGCCTGCGCATCGGCCAATCATGCGATGGGGCAGGCGTTCCAGATAGTGCGCTGCGGGATGGCGGATGTCATGCTGACGGGCGGATCGGAAGCGATGCTGGGCTTTGGCGGCATAAAGGCATGGGAAGGGCTGCGCGTCATGGCGCGCGACACCTGCCGCCCCTTTTCGCGCGACCGCACAGGGATGATTCAAGGCGAAGGCGGCGCGGTCTTCGTGTTCGAGGAATGGACGCATGCCCGCGCGCGCGGTGCGCCCATACTGGCCGAAGTGGCAGGGTTCGGCCTAAGTGCCGATGCCGGTGACATTGTTATGCCCGATGTGGACGGGCCAGTGCGCGCCATGCGCGCCGCCCTGTCCGACGCCGGGGTTGCGGCGCAGGATGTGGGCTATGTGAATGCCCATGGCACAGGCACAGCCGCGAATGACCGCGTGGAATCGCAGGCGCTGCGCGCGGTGATGGGGGCGCATCTGGACAAGCTGCCGGTGTCGTCCACAAAATCCATGCATGGCCACCTTATTGGCGGGACCAGCGCGGTCGAACTTCTGGCCTGCCTGATGGCGCTGAAGGATGGCGTCATTGCGCCCACAATCAACCACACCGAATTTGACCCCGATTGCGTGCCGGACCCGGTCCCCAATGAGGCACGCGGCGCCAGCGTTGACATTGTGATGAGCAATGCCTTCGCGTTTGGTGGCCTGAATGCGGTGCTTGTTTTGCGCGCTGCGCCCTGACCCCGTCAGGGGTGGGGGGGGGCTGTGTCATCATCCGGCGACGTGTCCACCATGCGTTGCGCCGTGTCGCGCAGTTCGTTCAGAAGATCCAGAAGCATGTCCAGCCGTTCCGGTCCGAACGCTTTTGCCAAACGCGTGTAGTCGGGTTCTGATTCCTGCAAAACCTGTTCAAACAACGCGCGTCCCGTTTCGGTCAGGGCGACCATATGTCTGCGCGCGTCGGCACACTCAACCTGACGGATCAAACCCCGCTGCGTCATCGCGCGGAAAATGCGCGTCAGCGAGGGCGGCAGAATGACACAGCGTTCGGAAAGTGTGCGTGCATCAAGCGCGTCCGCTTCAGCCAAGGCGCGCAAGACCCGCCATTGCGGCATTGTCAGATCATGGCCATCAATGAAGGGTTTGAACAACCGGGTTGTTGCCTCTCTGGTGCGCAGCAGCGCAATGGGCAAGGATTTCTCGAATTTGTGCAGCGCGCGCTTGGGTGTCTGGGTCATTACTCCGCCTGTCCGTATTTTCGACACAGTATCAAGACCTGACGATATTTCAAAATGAAAATTATTTCGCAGTTGCGGCAAAATGGCGCCTGCGCCAGTTCCGGTTTTCCTGTTCGCGTGGTTGCGTCAGGGGTTGCGCCTGCAGGCGCGATTGGGCATCACCGCGCAACTGTGAACCAGTCCAGAACAGGGACAGACCATGACCGACCTTTCAAATGATGCCTATAATGTCACTGCCGATGAATTGCGCCAGTTTATCGAACGCTACGAACATCTGGATGCGGAAAAGAAGGACATTGCGGACCAGCAAAAGGAAGTGATGGCCGAAGCCAAGGGCCGCGGCTATGACACCAAAGTTCTGCGCAAGATCATTGCGATGCGCAAACGCAAGCCTGATGAAATTGCCGAAGAAGAAGCGGTGCTGGATTTGTATAAGGCAGCGCTTGGCATGGTCTGACCGCGCGGCGCGGCGGCGGGTTTGCTTATGTCGCGCAAACACGCGCATGGCAGCGGTGAAATTTGGCACAATGACGCGTTGGAACCTGGCCTGCGCCGGATTTGGGCGCGGGCCAAATGCGCAGGTCAGGGTTCGATAACGGTGACGCCATCCAGCCCTGCAAGGGTCATGATGTCATCCTCATACAGGGCCGAGAGCAGATCAACTTTCTCCTCGGTCCAGCCGGTGATGCTGACATCGACTTCCATTTTCGATTCGTCGCAGAATTTGTCCAGAAACGCGCTGATCACGCGCTGGCGGTGCATGTCATCCACGGGGGGGGCCGCGTTCAGATAGGTTTCCAGCTTCTGGGCCCCGCCGGGCACCATGACTTCATCGAACCAGTCAAAGCTGTGTTTCAGCGGCGTATCAGGGTCATACCCGCCCACGTCCCGAAGCAGTTTATGCCAGATAAAGGGCGTGTCCTCATCCGACCAGACAGTGATCTGCGCCTCGGGCCACGCGTCCCTGAGGGTGTGCAGCAACCTTGACCAGCGCAATTCTTCTGGTTTCAGCGATTTCAGGATTTTCTCGGCCTGACCGCGTTTCAACCGCCCCAGCAACGCAGGCAAGAAAGAGGCCGGGTTGCGTATTGCCAAAAACAGCCGCACATCATGGCCGCTGAAGCATGTGCGCAGGGCCTGCAGCCGCTGTGCCGCCGCCGGATAGAAATAAGCAGTGCGCACCGCGCCACCCTGCCATGCCAACAAATCGGGGGCAGACAGGACCAGCCGGGTGGGGTTTTCCAAGTCCAGAATGGTATCCATGACCATTTGCCCCGTGTCATCTTCAAGCGCCGCACCCGGTTCGGACGCAGCAAGCTGAAGCAGCAGCTCACGGTATTTTGCCTGCTTGGGAACTTCGATTCCCTGACCCGCCAGCAGGTCACGATTCTTGATCAGACACCGAAGCAATCTGCCTTCATCCGTCAGGTGCGCGCCCAAGTGTAACGCAATATCCATTTACAAAACCCCCTGTTCGTTCAACAGCTTTGCTTAAAATTATGTCAGATTTTAGCCACTTATAAGACGAAAATCGTAAGTCCCCCTGCAGGAACCGGAAAGTGTTGTTTTCTGCACTGATACATGAAAATCAGTGTTGAGTAATGCGGCGTTTGGAAATATTAGGGGCGCAGGTAGCCGGCTTAGCTCAGTTGGTAGAGCAGTGGTTTTGTAAACCGAAGGTCGGGGGTTCGAGTCCCTCAGCCGGCACCATTTATAATTGCTGCCGTCATCCATACGGCAGATAAGTTTGTTTTAGCCCAATATCTATAAACGCTGCTTCACTCAAAAGTGGAAATTGGTGGACTATTTATGACCAGAATTACCAAAGCCGTGTTTCCTGTTGCCGGCCTCGGAACCCGTTTTTTGCCCGCAACCAAGGCAATGCCAAAGGAACTTTTGCCGATCATCGACAAGCCGATTGTTCAATACGCCGTGGAAGAGGCCGTTGCGGCGGGCATAACAGAGCTAATTTTTGTGACCGGACGAAACAAGCGCGCCGTGGGGGACCATTTCGACGCGAATCTTGAACTGGAAAACCAGCTTCTTGAGGCGGGCAAAACCGAAATGCGCGACATGGTGCGCAATATCGTCCCCGAGGGTGTGTCCTGCCTGTTCGTGCGCCAACCCGCCCCGCTTGGGCTTGGGCATGCTGTTTTATGTGCGGCCCCTGCAGTTGGCAACGCGCCGTTTGCGGTTCTTCTGGCCGATGATTTCATGAAAGGGGCGTTGCTGCCAACCGAGGCGCTGATCCGCGCCTATGGGGCGAAGGCGCAGACATTGCTGTCAGTGGGGCAGGTTGCCCCCGAGGATGTTTCCAAATTCGGCATTTTGCGACCGGGCAAGGAAAATGACGACGGCACCCTGAGTGTTGAGGGGCTGGTTGAAAAACCAAAGCGTGAAGACGCGCCGTCAAATCTGGCATCCTATGGGCGCTATGTGTTCCAGCCTGAAGTGTTTGACATTCTGCGCGGGTTGAAGCCGGGCGCAGGCGGGGAAATCCAGTTGGCGGATGCAATCGATATTCTGGCGGCACAGGGCAAGGTTTCAGCCATTGTGAACCAGTCGCAGCGCTTTGATTGCGGGTCAAAGCACGGCTATCTTCAGGCCATCATGGATGTCGCGCTGGATGACCCCAAATATCGGGACTTCATGCTTGCGCTGATGCGCGAAAAGCTGGGTCTGGCATCGCAGTGACCTGCATGGCAGGGACGGGGGGCCAGTGACGGGGGGGCACCCCATCGTATAGCGGCACCTGCAGCCAAGCGCGCTGCAGGTGCCGCTGTCATTTTGAATGACCCGCACGACAGAACTGCCGCCTATTGCGCCGTATTGGCACGTTGGCGTTCCCACATCGCGGTATACTGGCCATTGCGCGGCAGCAAGTCGTCATGGGTGCCAGTTTCCACAATCTGCCCGTTATCAAGCACGACAATCAGGTCTGCATCCACAACCGTTGACAGGCGGTGTGCAATTGTAATGACGGTGCGCCCCTGTCCCATTTGGCGCAAACTGTCCTGAATGCTGCGTTCTGTCTGTGTGTCCAGTGCAGATGTGGCTTCATCCAGCAGCAGAATGGGCGGGTTTTTCAGCAAGGTGCGGGCAATGCCCACGCGCTGCTTCTCGCCGCCAGACAGTTTCAGGCCGCGTTCGCCCACTGCGGTGTCATAGCCTTCGGGCAGGGAACAGATGAAGTCATGAATGCGCGCGGCGCGCGCGGCGTCCTCAACCTCCTCGCGGGTGGCCCCGTCGCGGCCATAGGCAATGTTATAGGCAATGGAATCGTTGAACAGGACTGTATCCTGCGGGACAACGCCAATCGCATTGTGCAGGCTGGATTGGGTGACCGCGCGCAGGTCCTGCCCGTCAATAAGAACCGCCCCGCCGGTGACGTCATAAAACCGGAACAGCAAACGGCCGATCGTGGATTTGCCCGACCCCGAAGGCCCGATAATCGCAACTGTCTGGCCCGCGCGCACTGTCAGGTCAATTCCCTTCAGGATGGGGCGCGCGGCATCATATCCGAACTGCACATTGTCAAACCGGATTTCCCCGCCATCAACCTGCAGGGGGCGGGCGTCGGGGGCGTCGGTCACATCGGGGGGCTGGTCCAGCAGGTCGAACATTTCGGCCATGTCGACAAGCGCTTGCCGGATTTCGCGGTAGACTGTTCCCAGAAAGTTCAGGGGCATGGTAATCTGGATCATATAGGCATTGACCAGAACGAAATCCCCAACAGTCAACGCGCCATTCTGCACGCCCATGGCGGCCATCACCATGACCACGACAAGGCCCGTCGTGATAAGAAAAGCCTGACCGAAATTCAGAAACGCCAGCGAATAGTTTGTGGCGACAGCGGCGGTTTCATATTGCGCCATGGCGCTGTCATAGCGCCGGGCTTCCATGCCTTCTGCGTTGAAATACTTGACTGTTTCGAAATTCAGCAAGCTGTCAATCGCCTTCTGGTTGGCGTCGGTGTCCTGACGGTTCATCTCGCGGCGCTGTTTCACGCGCCATTCGGTGATCCGAAAGGTGAACCACACATATAGCGAAATCGTCGCCACCACCGCGACCAGATACCAGACATCGAACATCAGAAAGAAAATTACCGCGATCATCAGCAACTGCAAGATCAACGGAAAAATCGAAAACAGCAGGAAACGCAGCAGGAATTCAACGCCTTTCACACCCCGTTCGATAATGCGGCTTAGCCCGCCTGTTTTGCGGGTGATATGGTAGCGCAGCGAGAGCTTGTGAATATGCTCGAATGTTTCAAGCGCCAGCTTGCGCAGCGCCCGCTGGCCCACGCGGGTAAACAGCACATTGCGCAATTCCTGAAACACGATTTCCATCAATCGCGCCATCCCGTAGGCAATTGTCAGCCCCACAGCGCCAAGCGCCAGCATCCATGCCGCCCCTTCGCCTGCCAGGGCATCAACCGCCGCCTTGTAGAAGAACGGTGTGCCAACGGCGACCAGCTTGGCAATCACCAGCATGACCAGCGCCAGCACGATGCGGCGTTTCACCCATGTTTCCCCATGGGGCCACAAATAAGGAAGGACGCGACGAATTATGCGCAGCCCGCTGGATGGTGGTTTGGTCTGCGTCTGTGTGTCGGGTTGGCCGGACACCCGCGCCTGAGAGGGTCGTGACATGATGTGCCTTCAGTTTCCAATGGCCGCACTCTAGTCAGCCCGGCGCGGATTGACCAGTTGGGTTGTGACGGCAGCGGCAGGGGGGGGCGGGGGTTACCCTTCGGGCGGGGGCACCATGAACACTTGCCCCGGGAAAATCAGGTTCGGGTTGCGAATCTGGTCTCGGTTGGCGTCGAAAATGCGCATATACCGCCGCCCGTCCCCGAATCTGGCTTCGGACATCGCCCAAAGCGTGTTGCCCGGTTGCACAATAAGCGCCTGTGGCCCAGTGCCGTCGCGGGCAATCTGCGGTGTGACACGTTCAAAGGGGATTTCAGCGCGCGAAATGACCTGCGCGGCCTCGTCCAGTTCATCGACCCGCAACCTGTAGACGCCGCGTTCTATGCCTGCAAGCTGTGCTTGCCAATTGCCATCGGCGCCAGCCCTTGTGCGAATGATGGGCTGGTTGTCCAGATAGACCTGAATTTCAGACCCGGCCGAACGGCTGCGCCCGCCAAGGGCAACTTCGCCTTCAGCGTCGTAAACGACGCTTTCCACGGACACGTTAGCTTCTTGCCCAGCCTGCGGCAGGCGCGCTGCATCGCCCAGAACCTGCACACTGCCATCAGACCGCATAAGAACCGCCATCGGCCCGGCCTGCGGGCGGTTCTGGTCGTGCATGGTTTCGGGGCGGGGGGGGACGTCTTGTGGTTCGGATGTGGCGATGGGGGGGGGCGCAAATTCGGATGCAGCCGCGCCGCCATCAACCTGCGGGCGCGCAGGCGGGCTCAGGCCGGGAAACAACGGGTCCGTCTGAACCTGTGCGGCCATTTGAACGGGATAGCTGGTTCCGTCCGTGTCGCGCTGCCCCACCAGAAGTTCGCTGCGCGGGGCAAGCATCAGGGTATCTTGCGACCTGATGCGGTGCCCGCTGGGCAAGCGGACTTCCAGCTCAAGGACGCGCGGAACGGCGCTGGGGCGCAAATCGAACATCATCACAAATTCGCCTGCAGGGCTGCTTATGGTTTGTGTGATCTGTTCTTCATCAATCAAGGCCGCCACCTGAGTTGTCGCAGGGGCCTTGCCCGCAATCAGGATATCCCCCAGATCAGTGACCCGCACCAGATCGAATTTCGGGGCGGCATCGGTCACCTGATCGGCGATGGCCAGCCGCAGGTCCGCTTCGGGGGCGACCCCCGGTTCGGCCAGTGCTGCAGGTTCTGTGACATTGCCAAGGCGCGGGGGCATGAGGGCGGGTTCGTCCGTGTCGGGGGGGAATATCAGGACATACGCCAAGGACGCAGCCCCCGCGACCGCAATGGACCCCACGGCCCATTGTGCCAAGGTATCTTTGGGCAGATATTTCAGCATGACGTGATCCTTTGGGCATGAATGAAGCTGCAGCTTGCACCACACGCCGCCTTTACCTTGCGCCAGCATAACAAGCAGGGTATCCGAGAGCAAAAGAAAACCGACACAAGGTCTTGTTGTAATGCCAGTTTTACCACTTTCTGTCTGCGTCTTTTGCGGCGCGCGCGCGGGCGCTGACCCCGCCTTTGTGCAAGCCGGGCGCGATATGGGCCAGTTGATTGCGCAGCGCGGCTGGCGGCTGGTTTACGGCGCGGGTGACATTGGCATCATGGGCGAGGTGGCGCGCGCCGCGCAAGCGGGCGGTGCGCCGACATTTGGTGTTATTCCCACCCATCTGATGCAGGCCGAACAGGGCAGGATGTCGCTGTCAAGCCTGGTGGTCACCGAAACCATGCATGAACGCAAGAAGGTGATGTTCACCAACTCAGATGCGATTGTGGTGCTGCCGGGCGGGGCCGGGTCGTTGGATGAATTCTTCGAAGTGCTGACATGGCGGCAACTGGGATTGCACAAGAAGCCTATCATACTGCTGAATACAAACGGATACTGGACCCCCTTGGCGGCCCTGATCGATCATGTGATCGATCAACGCTTTGCCGAGCCCAGTATTCGAAGCTTTTTCCAACTGGTTGACACAGTTGACGATGCCGGCCGTGCATTGGACGGGTATTTCCACAGCCTGCCTGCCTGAACCACCTGTCGGCTATTCTGCCGCAACGCGCCTCTGCTTCAGCATGGGGGCCAGATAGCGGCCTGTATGGCTGGCATCAACTTTTGCAACCTGCTCGGGCGTGCCTGTGGCCACAACTTGCCCGCCGCCATCGCCCCCCTCTGGCCCGATATCAATAATCCAGTCAGCAGTTTTTACCACATCCAGATTATGTTCAATCACCACAACCGTGTTGCCCTGATCCACCAGTTCATGCAGCACTTCCAGCAATTTGCGCACATCTTCGAAATGCAGGCCGGTTGTCGGTTCATCCAGAATATACAGGGTGCGCCCTGTGGACCGGCGCGACAGTTCCTTGGCCAGCTTCACGCGCTGTGCTTCGCCCCCTGACAGGGTGGTGGCCTGCTGGCCGACCTTGATATAGCCCAAGCCCACGCGCATGAGCGCATCCATCTTGTCGCGGATGGACGGAACTGCCTGAAAGAAGCCTTGCGCTTCTTCTACTGTCATATCAAGAACGCCCGCTATACTTTTGCCTTTGAACAGAATTTCCAACGTTTCACGGTTATAGCGCGCGCCTTTGCAGGTTTCGCATGTCACATAGACATCGGGCAGGAAGTTCATTTCGATCTTCAGCACCCCATCGCCTTGGCAGGCTTCGCAGCGCCCGCCCTTCACGTTGAAGGAAAACCGCCCCGGTTTGTACCCGCGCGCCTTGGATTCCGGCAAACCCGCAAACCAGTCGCGGATCGGCCCGAAGGCGCCCGTATAGGTGGCAGGGTTGGACCGCGGCGTGCGCCCGATGGGGCGCTGGTCAATGTCGATTACCTTGTCCAGATGCTCCAACCCCTTGATGGTTTCGCAAGGGGCCGGTGTTTGCCGCGCCCCGTTCAGACGCATGCTGGCTGTTTTGAACAGGGTTTCAATGGTCAGCGTGGATTTTCCGCCCCCCGAAACCCCCGTCACGCAGACAAATTTTCCCAGTGGGAAATCCACCGTCACATCATGCAGGTTGTTTCCACTGGCCTTGACCACTTTCAGCTTCTTGCCATTGCCCTTGCGCCGCGTTTTGGGCACGGTGATTTGCCGCGCCCCTGTCAGGTATTGCCCTGTCACGCTGGCCGGGTCGGCCATGATCTGTTCGGGCGTGCCCTGCGCCACCACACGCCCGCCATGCACCCCGGCACCGGGGCCGAAATCCAGCACATGATCGGCGGTGCGGATGGCTTCTTCATCATGCTCCACGACAATGACAGTATTGCCCTGATCGCGCAGGTTGCGCAGCGTGACCAGCAGCCTGTCATTGTCGCGCTGGTGCAACCCGATACTGGGTTCATCCAGCACATACAGCACGCCCGTCAAACCACTGCCAATCTGGCTGGCCAGCCGGATGCGCTGGCTTTCGCCGCCCGAAAGCGTGCCCGCATGCCGCCCCAATGTCAGGTAATCCAACCCCACATTCACCAGAAAACCAAGACGTTCGCGTATTTCCTTCAGGATGGCGCGGGCGATTTCGTTCTTTTGTTTGGTTAAGTGCTCTGGCACAGCCTGCACCCAGTCCAGCGCTTCCTTGATGGCCATCTGGGTAACTTGCCCGACATGCAAACCGCCAATCTTGACGGCCAGCGCTTCGGGTTTCAGGCGGTAGCCCCCGCAGACCCCGCAATCGCGGTGGTTCTGGTATTGTTCGAACTCTTCTCGGATCCAGTTGCTGTCGGTTTCGCGGTAACGGCGCTCCATGTTGGGAACAACACCTTCAAAGGCGCGCGTGACATTATAGACACGCCCCCCTTCGTCATAACGGAAGGGCAATTCTTCGCCATTGGACCCATATAACAAAACCTGCTTCACATGGGCGGGCAAATCCTTCCAAGGGGATTTGGCGTCAAATTCATAATGTTTCGCCAGTGATTCGATGGTTTGCAGAAAATAGGGGGATTTGCCCTTGCGCCATGGTGCAATTGCCCCGTCATACAATCTCAGTGCATGGTCCGGCACGACAAGGCGTTCGTCAAAAAACAGTTCCACCCCCAACCCGTCACAGGCAGGGCACGCGCCCGTCGGTGCGTTGAACGAAAACAGACGCGGTTCAATTTCCGATATTGTGAAGCCGCTGACAGGACAGGCGAATTTTTCCGAAAATGTCATGCGCGCGCCGTCTTCACGCGCTTCTTCCAGAACTGCAATTCCCTCTGCCAGATCAAGGGCTGTGCGCAAACTGTCGGCCAGCCGCGTTTCCATGCCTTCGCGCACCACCAGACGGTCCACCACCACATCAATGTCATGGCGGAATTTCTTGTCCAGCGTGGGCGGTTCGTCCAGGTCGTAAAACTGCCCGTCAACCTTGACCCGCTGGAAGCCCTGCTTGCGCAGTGCCAGAAACTCCTTGCGGTATTCCCCCTTGCGGTCGCGCACGATGGGGGCCAGCAAATAGGCGCGCGTGCCGTCTTCCATGGCCAGGATGCGGTCGACCATGTCCTGAACCTGCTGCGCCTCAATGGGCAGACCGGTTTCGGGGCTGTAGGGGGTGCCGGCGCGCGCAAAGAGCAGGCGCATATAATCATAAATCTCGGTGACGGTTCCGACAGTGGAGCGCGGGTTCTTGCTGGTGGTTTTCTGTTCAATGGAAATTGCAGGCGACAGGCCGGAAATATGGTCCATATCCGGTTTTTGCATCATGTCCAGAAACTGGCGTGCATAGGCAGACAGGCTTTCGACATAGCGCCGCTGCCCTTCGGCATAGATGGTATCAAAAGCCAGCGACGATTTCCCCGACCCTGAAAGACCCGTGATAACCACGAGCTGATCGCGCGGAATATCCACGTCAATGTTTTTCAGGTTATGTTCGCGCGCACCGCGCACTTCGATAAATTTCTGCTCGGCCATGTGCATCCCCAACCGTGTCTAGCGCCAACATAGACCTGTGGTGGACGAAGGCCAAGTATAATTACAGAACGTTAAGGGAACATGGCAGGAATCGCCATCGTCTGGGGCGTAGTGGCAAGGGGGATGAAGTGGACTGTTAAATTTTTGATTTAATTTTAAAAAGAAGAATTTGAACAGTTAGAACCGTTTTAAGTCCTTTATGCGACCTTGTCTGTGCCCGAGGTGCTCAGAAGGGTGGGCAGAGCGCCGTTTTCAAGGACTTAAACATGTTTGACTCAGCTTTGTGGGGGGCTGAACAAACCCGTATTCGAACGACAGTGAACATCTGTCGGGGTTTGTTGACTGTGGCACATACCAGTGCCGCAAGACTGCTTGCTTTTGTGGCAACAGTGGCTTTTTGTACGACCTTTATTGCGGTTGGCGACGCGCAAGCGCGGGTGCGCTTTCCCAGTCCGGCGGGGCAGGATGACATCATGCGCTACCTGATTCCCGCGCAAATGGCGCCAATGCGCATCACGCTGGATCGTGGCGGCGAATTGCCGACCTATATGCGCAAGGTGGAACAGGCGCGCATGACCGGCCAGCCAATCCAGATTGCCGGACAATGCATGTCGGCATGCACGCTTTTTCTGGGAACCGACAATGTTTGCGTCACCCGGTCTGCGCGCCTTGGCTTTCATGGCCCGTCCAACAGGGGCGTCGCTCTAAGCCCGGTGCTTTTTGAATTGTGGTCGCAATATATGGCGGACCATTACCCGGAACCGATCCGCACATGGTATCTGCAAGAAGCGCGCCACAGCATTGGGCCAATGGCGTTCGTGTCGGGGCGGGAATTGATCCGGCTTGGCATTCCTGAATGCACGACGGCGTGACAAAAGGGGCAGGGGGTGACCCTGCCTAAACCGTCACAACGCAAAAAGGCCATGTTTTAAAACATGGCCTTTTGACTATTCACTTAACACGGGTGCGCGCGATCAGTTCGGTGATGCGGCTGTCGGTGCTGCTGGCGCTTCAGCTGTTGGCGCTTCTGTGGTTGGTGCTGGTGCGACACCGCCAACTGCCACAGACCCCGTTGTTGTGCCGGTAGAAACCGACGCCGCAGTTGTGGTCACTTCGGCAACAACTTCGGCGGGCAGGGACGATGCCTGAACGGTCGCGGTAACTTGCTGTGCGACGGCGGCGCGCGCTGCCGCAGGCATGGAGGTGTTTGCAACCGACAATACTTCGGCTGTCATGGCACGCACGGCTGCAACGTTACCGCTGCGCACCGCGTTCGAGGTTGCAGCGGCAAGCGCCGTCTGAACTGCCGCGACCTGCGCGGGCGGAACAGGTGCGACGCCCAATGCGGCGCGCAATGTGCGCAACGCGGCAACACAATCGCCCGAGGAGCCAGTGTTGCAAGCTGATTCTACGATTTGCGCCAGATCGGCCACCTGTGCGGATGCCGTCACGGGTGCTGAAACGGCAAATGCGGTTCCCAAGAGGACTGAATATGTAAACTTTCGCATAACTTTGCTCCTTATAAAGCTTTGGTTAGGGAATACACCACAGAGCCCGAGTGTGCAATCGCTTTTGGCCCTGCAATTGTGGCCTACTGCGCGGTAGGGCTATAAATTGCCCGTCTCCTGCCGGATGATTAAAAAAAAGTCGAAATACGCCCAACATATCGCAATATATACACCAAGACGTGATCATATGCTGCTCAAACAGGCGCCAGTTGCCTTGACTTGCGGATTTCTGCGCGCCAAGTGTGCGGCTCATTCTACGTTTCGGCGGTTCGGCTTAGGCTACAAAATTGCGTGAACATTCCCACGCCACGCGTTTGTCATTTAAAACAAGAAAGGGTGTGCTGTTGGTTCGAGTTTCGTTCGCAGTGTTGTTGGTGATCCTTACGATTTGGGCCGTATATCATGCGCGCACGGAATTTGTGGCAAGTCAGGAAAGGCAAATGTCGCAGGCGGCTTTTGCCGTCAGGCTTATGAATCAAAGTGACGAAGCGCCCGTCACACTTGCCCGCGCGGGCGCAGCGCTTAGCCAGCGCGAACAGATGACCATGTGTTTTGACAGCCAGATTTACGGGGTTTACAGCGCGCTGCCCGCCGCAACGCGCCAGTCCATGGCGGAAATTTGCCTTGAACGGGCAGAAGAGATCCTGCGTATGGCGCCCACGCGGTCGGTGGCGCATCTGGCTGCGGCTGTGTCCCGGTGGCGTCTGGGGGCAAGTGACACCGCAATTGACGCGTTGCAACGCGCGCAAGACACCGCACGCTTTGAGGGATGGCTGTCTTCGCGGCGGTTGCAGTTTGCGCTTGAAATGGCCTTCGACGACGGGGCCACACCCGAAGCGCAAGACGCCATTCTTGCCATTGCCGCGTCGGAATTCGAAACTTTGTTAAGTTCGGGGCCTTTGACGGATGATCTGGTTGAAATATACCAGTCCCAGCCGCGTGCCAGAGAATGGTTCATCCAGACTCTGGAAACCCTGCCGGCCCAACAGCAACAACGGTTCATAGTTCGGCTTCGTGCCGCTGGTTAAGGTAATGGTTCTGTCCGGGGAAATGCGCGATGATTGATTTTGAAAAACGGCGGTCCACCGCATCCCAGCGCGTTGCCCATCGTGCGCAAGCGGCCAGGCAGGAAGACAGCCTGACCATGGAATTCGAGGAAATCGCCCTGCAGCATTCCAACGGGGACCGTGCAGTGAACGGCCCCGCAGGCCGGCGCGTCAACGACATTGCGGGTTGGGCGTTGCTTGTTTTTCTGGCGCTTGCGCCCATTCCGCTGGCATCGGCGCGGCCGGTATTCTGGTTGGCATGGTCTGTTTTGCTGTTTGTGACACTTGCGTGTTACATGGTTGCCATGCAGATTGCGGAACCCGGGCGCAAAGTAGCAGTGTTGCAGGTCTGGCCGTTGCTTGTGGCTGCCGCGCTGTTGCCAGTCGCGGGGCTTGTGCAATATTTCGTTGCCATGTCCGGGGCGCGCACTGAATTTGCGGGCCATGTCGTGCCCTTGGGCAGTATCGCGCCTGAATCAACCCTGATTGCCGTGATCCGCCTGTTGGGGGTGTTGGCGCTTTTTATTCTTGCCTATGAGGTGTCGACACGCGCGCAGCGCGTCTCCCGCATGGCGTGGGGTTTGTTTACGATTATTCTGGCGCATGGAATCTGGGCGATTATCGCCCTGATTTTTCTGGATGATTTCGTTATCTGGGGCGAAAAATTCGCCTATGAAGGGGTGGCTACGGGCACATTCGTGAACCGCAATTCCTTTGCAACCTTCATGGGGATGGGGCTTGTGGCCGGGGTCTGCCTGATCATGGAACGCGCACACCGCCCGCATGTTCGCCACCCCAGCGGCAGCACATGGCTAAGCGAAGCGAATATCGAACTGGCCGCGCTATGGGGGGCGGTCGCAATCATGGCCCTTGCGCTGGTGTTAACCCAGTCGCGGATGGGCGTTTTTGCCGGTTTTGTGGCGGCGTGGTGCGGTTATGTTGTGATGAGCCTGAAATACCATGCAAGCATTTCGCGGGTGCTGCTGCGCGGGGCGGCGTTACCGCTGGCCGGCGGGGTGGTGTTCCTGACCAGTTTCCAGTCCGGTGTGCTTGAACGCGGTGTTCTGGTCACCACTGCGTCGGATGTGCGCACTGACTTGTATGTGCAGGTTCTTGCGATGATCCGCGAAGCGCCGCTTTGGGGGACCGGGCTGGACAGTTTCGCCTCGGCCTATGAGTTGGTGCATCGTCCGCCAGTGTCCAGCGCGCTGATTTGGGACCTGGCGCATTCCACCTATCTGACATGGTGGCAGGAAGCAGGGCTTATCCTTGGAAGCCTGCCCATCATTATTCTATGTGCCGCTGCGGTCAGTCTTGTAAGGACAATCCGGCGGCGGCGCACGAATTATGTGGCCCCCGCCATTGGCCTTGGCGCAATCGTTCTGGTGGCGCTGCATTCTCTTGTGGATTTCAGCATGGAAATTCAGGCCAATGCGATGGTGTTCACGGTTATTCTGGGCATGGCGCTGGGGCGTTTGCGCCGGAAAGAAGACAGGTCCTGATGGCGGGATTTCTGAAGGGGGTGTTCGGATCACGGCGCAGCGCCGTGAGCCGTGATATCCGCAAGGATGCAGGGGCAGGGGCGGCGCCGCGGATTTTGGCGCTACGTCAGATGCCCGCCGCTGTCTACGCGATTGGTGACGCGCATGGATGCAATGCGCTGTATCGCAAGTTGGAACAAGACATTGTAAATGACGCCGAAAGCGCCGGGATCACAGGCCCGAAGCTGATTGTTGTGCTGGGGGATTTCGTTGATCGCGGGCCAGATAGCGCGGGGTTGCTGCGCCATCTTCTGGACCCGCCCCCCCGCAATTTCCAGCGTATGGTGTTGCGCGGCAACCATGAAGACATGATGCTGGCCTTCTTGCAAGATCCCGCCCCCGCGCGCCAGTGGTTGCAATTTGGCGGCACTGAAACGCTGGTGTCCTATGGCATGCATCCTGACCCTGAACATGGATTTGCGCGGCCTGTGCGGCATTTGAAACAAATGCTGGATGCCACGATCCCCGCCGCGCACAGGGCGTTCCTGACGAACCTGCCCTATGGCCTGTCGGTGGGGGATTATTTCCTGTGCCATGCAGGCATCGACCCGGCCCGCAGCCTTGAACAGCAGCGCCCCGAGGATTTGCTTTGGGGTGGGGGGGACAAAATCGATGCCGCCACAGGCCCATTGCCTGTGGTGGTGCATGGTCATGTCATCACTGAAGATGTCCTTTTGACCTCAAAACGCATAAACGTTGATACGGGTGCCTATCAAAGTGGCAAATTGTCTGCCGTGCGGCTGGTTGCGGGTATGCGGCCAATTGTGCTTTCCGTCACGGGCATTCCTGTTTAGAGAGTGAGTGCAAAGAAATTCATTGAGGCCAGACGACATGAAGACGGTTCGCGAAAGCCAGTTTGAGAAGATGGAAGTTGAAGATACGATTGATTTGCGCGCGATCATTTCCATGTTGCGCCGACGTTTGAAAATTATCCTTTTATCTGTTGCCATTATTATGAGTGTGGCCTTCATCTACCTGGCGCAGACAACGCCACTTTATACGTCGCGGGCGCTGGTTTTGGTGGATACGGCACAAAAGAACCTGTTGCAGCCCGGCTCGGAAGGGGCGCAGAACGCGTCGCTGGCATCGTCAATCATCGAAAGCGAGGTTGAGCTTCTGCGCTCCGATACGGTGCTGTTGGAATTGGTCTCGGCCAGCGGGTTGATGCAGGATGCTGAATTTGGCCCGTCGCTGTCGTTGACCGACAAAGTGCGGCAGGCCGTGGGAATGGGCGTCACAGAACGTTCTGGCGAGGCGCTTTTGAACGCCACTTTGTCCAAGCTGCGAACGGCAGTAACAGTTCGGCGGCGCGGGCTTACGAACCTTATCGAAGTGTCCATCACATCCGCGAATCCGCAGCGCGCGGCGGATTTGGCCAACACATTGGTCGAGGTATATATAGACCTTCAGGTGGCCGCGAAATCCGAAGGATACCTAAGTGCGACATCGGTTCTTAGCCGTCAGATGGACACTGCCGAAGCGGCGCTTGCGCGGTCCGATCAGGCGCTGGCCGACTTCATTGATACCAATATTGACGCGCTGGAACGCGAAAGCGGGTCTGCATCGGTCGCGCGCCTGCGCCAGCGGCTGGAAGACCTGAACACCAGTCGACTGGAAGCACAAACCCAGGTTGAGGCCAGCACGATCGCGCTGGAACGGCAGGATTGGTCCACCCTTGCCGCCCAATTGGAGGCCGAGGGGCTAAGCGCGCTGGAAACGCAGCGTCAGGCCCTTGCCAGACGACTGGGCGAGGTCGAGGATGGAAGCGCCGTAGCTGTCAACCTGCGTTTGAGTCTGGACAATCTGGAACGCCAGCTGGAACAACAGGGGCGGCTCGCTGTCGCATCGCTGCAAGAGGAAACACAAAGTTTCCAGCGCGACGCCGAAGATGTGCGCGAAAACATCCGGCGCGAATTGCTGGGCGGCGAACTTTCGGCTGAAACATTGTCGCGCATTTACGGGTTGCAACAAGAAGCGTCCATCGCCCAACGCCAGTATAACAATCTACTGAACCGTATCCGCGAACTGGAAACTCAGGCGATGGTGCAGATTGCCGACTCGCGCATGGCATCCGCGGCCATTGCGCCGAACCGCAAATCCTTTCCGAACACACGCCTTGTGCTGGCAGCGGCTTTCGTGGTGTCGCTGGGGCTGGGGGTTGGCCTTGCCTTCCTTAGCGAATTCTATTTCGGCGGGGTCAATTCGTCCACGCAACTGGCAAATGTAACCGGGGCGCGCGTGGGCGCCGTGGTGCCCAGAATATCGCAATCTGGCGACCAGCTGTCGGTTGCTGATATTATTGCAGAAGCGCCCATGTCACAATTTCCCGAAGCGATGCGCCGCTTGCGGGCAAATATCGAACGATTTTCCCCTGAACCCAAACGCGGTGTTCCCGTCATCATGGTCACATCCGCGGTTCCCGCCGAAGGGAAATCCGTTCTGGCATTGTCACTGGCACGCACATTCGCGGCAGCGGGTAAGCGCACATTGCTGATCGATGCGGATATGCGCAAGCCATCGATGCACAAATTGACCGGGGTGGAATTGTCATCGGGGCTGTATGAATTCCTTGTCTCTGGTCAGGAAAATGAATCCGCCGCCGACTGCTATGATTTCGACCCGCGCAGTGATGTGGGCATCATCTTTGGCCGCGAACGGTCCGGCCAGCCAACGGATCAATTGGTTCAGTCAGAAGCATTCCGTGCTGTCATTGAAGATGGGTGCAAGCGTTTTGACGTGGTTATCATCGACACGCCGCCGCTTATTCCGGTGGTGGACGCGCGCTATATCGCCATGCAATCAGATTGCGCGATTTTCTGTGTGCGTGCAGGTGAAACAAGCCAGTCTGATGTGCGTTTTGCGCATGAACAGCTGGTTGACTACATCAGCGAGGAGGCCGCCGTGCTGGCTGTGCTGAACTTCCATGTCGGTCAGGAAAGCGACACGCGCTATTCGGGCTATTATTACTAGAGTAGGTTGCTCAAAAGTGGGAACCGGTTTTGAGCTTCTAGAACCCGCGAAATCAATAAGTTAGAGTATGTGGCGAGAATGCGAATGAACGCGACATACGCTAAGCGCAGTATGTGGTCTTTCAAAAGCAGGGGGTGCGCGTGGCGTGCCCCCTGTTTGCATTCCTGCGTGCTGCGCAGCAGCGCCCCCTTGGTTTTCGTATGAAACCCTGCGAGCACAAAGGGTTGGATTGCGCTGCGCGACTGCCAGCAAACCCGGCCACAGGCCACCAGGGCCGCGAACGGGGGCTGGTTTGTGTGGGTCTGGTGCAGTCCATAAATTACTTGTAAAGTTTTTCTGATTAGGGTCGGGGAAAGGTGTTTAGTCTCACGGATCAAGATGCGTATTGTCATTGTTGAAGATCATCCCATGATCCTGCAGGTGCTGACAGCCGCTCTTGCTGCGATTGCCGAGTATACTGTCGAAGGGCACAGTTCCGCTGCGGCCGGTATAGCGGCCTGTCGCAACGGGGCCGATCTGGCGATTTTTGATTATCGCCTGCCCGATATGACGGGCACAGATGCTGTCATGGCCCTGCGCAACGATGCGCTGACGCGGCATTTGCCCATCATCATGATCACCGGCGACAATGACGCGCGCACGCGGCTGGAAGCCATCAAGGCAGGCGCCACCGACTTTTTGCAAAAGCCTGTTAATATTGACGAATTTCGCCTGCGTGTGCGCAACCTTCTGGCGTTGCATGATGCACAGAAAACATCTGAGGAACGCGAAAAGCTGTTGGAAACCGTTATTTCGGCAGCAGGTGCATGTATTGCGGTTGCCGATGCGCGCAGTCCCGAAACACCGATTCTGTTCGCCAGTGATGCATTGGCAAAATTCACCGGGCGCCACAGCCATGACCTTATTGGCAAGGACCCGCTGCAGTTCCTGCAAGAAGATACGGGCTCCCCGGTGCTGCGCGATATTGAAGCGGCCATTACGGCGCGCCAGTCTGGAAGTTGCAGTATCGAACTGAAACGGCCCGACGGGGCGCGGTCATGGACGCAGGTGACCTTGCGGCCTGTGCCGGATGCCGGCAAGCAGGCGCGCTTTTTGGTGATCACGTTAAGCGATATCTCGGATATGGTCGAAATTCGCGCCGCGCATGACAAGCTTGCCGCAAGGATGAGCGATATCGCGCGCATCAGTGGTGCGTGGTTTTTCGAAATTGATGCGACCTGCCGTTTGTCTTACGTCTCCGAGGCGATGGCGACCGCCCTTGGGGCCTCCGCGGATTTGGTTCAGGGAATACATGTTGATCGGCTTGGGGGCCGGTTTGCATCGCCTGCCCGCAAGGACCAGCCGCTAAGCACGCTTTTTGGCGCATCGTTTCATGCGGTTGAAAATGAATTGCTGACCTTCCGCCTGCGTGACGGCCAAGTGCGCGCAGTGCAGGTCAGTATTGTGCCGTTCAAAGATGCAGAAGGGCAGTTTGCGGGCTATCGTGGCTATGCTGGCGATGTCAGTGACATTGCACAGGCGCGCGACGCCGCTGCACGGGCCAGCCGGGCAAAATCAGCGTTTCTGGCCACAATGAGTCATGAAATGCGCACCCCCCTGACAGCCATTATGGGCATGTCGGAATTGTTGATGCGCGACTGCACCGATCCCGACCAGCACGTCAATCTGGGCATGATTACCGACGCCGCGATGAACCTGTCTGATGTGCTGGGGAACCTGCTGGATGTTGCGATCATGGAAAGCGGCACGCTTGGGTTGAACACTGCAGAGTTTGATCCAGTGTTGGCCTTGGACCGCGCAATGCGCATTCATCGTCAGGACGCGTTGGCCAAAGGGCTGTCATTTGACTGCCGCGTTGACGGGGCCGCGCGCGGGGTGCGGCTGGGCGATGGGGCGCGCGTGCGCCAGATAATCCATCATTTGCTATCCAATGCCGTCAAGTTCACGCCGCAGGGGTCGGTTTGCGTTGTTCTGGATTTGCACAGGGTTGACGCGCTGACGCTGACTGTGACGGATACCGGAATAGGCATGCGCCCCGAGGAACTGGAAGCAGCGTTTCAACCCTTCCTGCAGGCCGATGACGGCATTGCCCGCCGCTATGGCGGCAGTGGCCTGGGGCTAAGCATTGCGCGCTGGTTAAGCAACGCCATGAACGGCAGTTTGCAGCTGGACTCGCAGATCGGCAAAGGAAGCACGGCCACACTGACCCTGCCATTGCCGCAAACAGGCACCACCCACCCCGAAGAAGGGGACATCGACCTGAATGGGCACCATGTGCTTGTTGCCGATGACAACCGGGCCAACCGGAAAATTCTGGATGTGATCCTGCGCAAAATGGGGGCTGACGTGACATTATGCGCCGATGGTCAGGAAGCGATCGGCCTGTGGAAAACGCAACCCTTTGACCTGCTTTTGCTGGATATCAACATGCCGGAGGTTGCGGGAACAGATGTCATGCGCAATGTGCGAGAGGCCGAAGCACAGCGCGCCGCCCCCCCCGTGCCAGCCCTTGCTGTGACCGCGAATGCCATGCCCGATCAGGTGGCGCATTACCTGGAAGTCGGGTTTGACGGATGCGTGGGAAAACCGTTTACGCGCGCCGCCCTTACAACAGCCTTGCGGCATGTCCTTCATCACAGTTAGCGGGGCGCAACACAGCAAAAAATGAACCTGATTCAGTCGTGGTTAAGATTTTCATGCCACAGATCATGGAAATCTGTCATTGCGCAAGGACGCAAACAGGTTTTAGATATTATGGATACGAGGATAGGCAAATGACCGGATTTTTACGTTTTTTCATCCCTTTTGCGGTGGCTCTGTCGACAAGTGTTGCGACAGCCCAGCAACTGGATCAGCCGCAAGATACTGTTATTCTGAGTGTCTCTGGCGAAGTGTCGGTGACCAATGCCGATGGGGCCGCACAGTTCGATCTGGCCATGCTTGATGCGCTTGACCAGCATGTGACCGATGTTGAAACCCCGTGGCATGATGGCGCGCAGCAATTCAGTGGCCCGCGCATTATTGACCTGTTGAACGCCGTGGGCGCCACCGGGTCGGAGCTGCGCTTCGTGGCGATTAACGATTATGCCGCGAATATGCCTTGGGCAGATACCGAGTCTTTTGACGTGATTCTGGCGACACGGCAGAACGGAAATACAATGTCAGTGCGTGACAAGGGGCCGTTATTTGTGATCTATCCGTTCAACCAGAACCCCGAATTGCGCAACGAAGTGTATTACGGGCGCTCGGTCTGGCAGGTGAAAGAGATCCAGGTGCTTCCGTGAAATTCCCGCGACGCCATCGCGCAAGCTTCTGGCGAGATCGTGTTGGCGTCGTTTTCCTGAGTATTGTTGCGCTTCTTTCCGTGCTTGCCGCAGGGATGCTGTTTTCGCGTCTTCTGGACACAGAGCGAGAGATGGACTCCATTGTGCGTGAAGATGCGATGTGGGCCGTCTTTCAGTCAGACAGGCATTTGCGGGCGCTGGAAAACCTGGCTTTCGTAATTGTTGAGACAGGCGACCCAAAATATCATGATCGCTTCGTGCATAATTACGACATCCTGTATAGTCGTGTCAGCTTGCTTGGTGGCGGCACTTTTGTTCTGGACCTGAGCGGAGATGGCGACCTGTCCCGGCGTGTCAGCGAATTTAACAGCTACATTCGGGATATGGCGTCGCGCATCGATGCGCTGTCGCCGGCATCGCAGGACTATCTTCCCGCGATTTCGCTGATTGCCGATGAACTTCAGGATCTGGCGCAATTGTCAAATGACCTTGTTCTTGGGGCAAATTCTGCGATCAACGCCATGCGCGTGGAAGACCGAAGTTTGCGGCGCGAAATACAAGATCAGCTTGCGTTGCTGGCACTGGTTTTGATTGTCGCATTCCTGGGTATTTTTACATTGCTGATGACGCAGTTGCGGCGGATCGGCAAATCAAACCGGCATATGGCCCTGTTGCAGGAACGTAGCCGCAGGCAAGCCCTGCGCGCACAAGCCGCCAGCCGCGCGAAATCAGCGTTCCTTGCCACCATGAGCCATGAGATCCGCACACCTTTGAATGGAATTATCGGTTCGGCGGATCTGCTGTCGCTGGCTGCCATGCCCGCGCAACATACCCGACGCCTGGACACGATCCGGGCGTCGGCTGCGCTGTTGCGTGACCTTATCGATGGCATACTGGATTTCTCCAAGCTGGAATCGGGTGCTTCAGATGGGCGCGTGGCCGAACTGGACCTTGATGAGTTGGGCGACCTTATGACACGGGCCTTCGCGGATCAGGCGCAAGAGGCAGGCCTTAGCTTAACTGTGGACATGCCATCTGGCCGAATTGTGACCAATGACGCCCGCTTGCGGCAGGTCATGATAAACCTGATCGGCAATGCAATCAAATTCACGCCCAAAGGCTGCGTTCGCTTGCGGGGCATGTTGCAGGGCGACACAGTCTTGCGCATCGAGGTTGAAGATGACGGGATCGGCATTGCAGAAGAAGACATGCCGCGCCTGTTTCGGGAATTCAGCCAGTTGGATGGCTCGTTCTCGCGCAAATATGGCGGCAGCGGGCTGGGGCTGGCGATTTGCAAGCGCATTATCGACGGCATGAATGGCAGGATCGGGGTCCAAAGCAAGCTGGGCAAGGGAAGCTTGTTCTGGTTCGAAATACCCGTTCAAAAAAGCAGTTCAACGCAGGGGGAACAGCCCGAATTGGACGATGCCGTCGGCCCGTCGCGCCCCCCGAAAGTGCTTCATGTTCTTGTCGTGGAGGATAATGAAGTTAACTTGGATGTCATGAAGGGAATTCTTGCACATCTGGGACATCAGTGTTCCGAGGCGCGAAACGGCCAGGACGCAGTTGCCTTCTTGCAGAATTTCGTTCCCGATATTGTGCTGATGGACATGCAGATGCCTGTCATGGACGGCGTTGATGCGACGCGCCGCATTCGCGCGATGGGCCTGACTGTGCCTATTGTTGGCGTAACGGCGAATGCGTTTTCCGAGGATCGTGAAGCCTGCCTTGCCGCAGGAATGGACGCATTTGTGCCCAAGCCCGTGACAAGCGCTGTCCTTGAAAAGGTGCTGACGCAGTTTCCCGCCACTGGCCACACGTCCCCGCCAGCGCCCGTGGCACTGTTGCAGGACACACAGCCGCCGGTTGAGGAGGACGGAGAAGTTGAGAACCCCCAGCTGGATGACCTTGTTGCCGCGTTGGGTGCGGAACTGGTGGCGTCGCTGGTGGATCGGTTTGAAGCCGATATTGCCACTTTGGAAGCTGACCTTGGCGCGGCCATCACGTCCGGCGATACGACAGCGCAGGACAATGTGCTGCACACGTTCAAGGGTGCGGCCCTGACGCTGGGGATGATGGCATCGGGTGCATTCGCGCAGGAGATGCGCGCCAGACTGCCCTTGGCCACCTCAGAGCTGGAGGTGCTGTCGTCGTTGGCCCATCAGGATGTCGCGCGGACACGCCATGTGCTGAATCGCCCAGAGGTTGCATGAGCGCGCGTGAATCGCATAACTGGCTGAAGGCCATCTCTGATTTCTTGCAGCTGGTCCGCGCCGAGAACGGCGACGACATGCGCAGTATTGGCGAACTTCTGGCGCAGTTGGGCAGCGCGATCGACGCACAATGTTGCGCTTTGCTCAGTTTGCAAGATGAAAATGTCATTTGCATAGCGACCTCTGAAGCAGGGTGTCTGCCCGATCTTGCGGGTTTGGACGGGTCAATGCTTTGGGCGGGGGCGGCGGCGCCTGACGGTATTTTCCCTTTCAGCATTCGTGGCATTCAAGACGCTGTGAAACCGCTTGCGCTGGTGGTGTGCAAAACTGCCCCCTGTGCCTTGGATGACGAAGATGTGGCGAAAGTGCAAGATGTGGTGGCGCTGCTGGACATGACTTGCGCGCGACAGGCAGAGATGCGGCGCAGCAAGGTGTTGTCATCGCTGAAGGATGCGGCGGTGCTGGATAATCTGGCGGTGCAATCGTGGGATACTGGCGCCCGCGACCAGCTGGGGGCCGCGTTGCATAAACTGACACAGGCACAGGCGCTAAGCGTTGAACTGATTGACGACCTGCTGGCCGCAACGCCCGAACATCTTGACAGTGTGATTGACACCGCCTTGATGCGGATGGGGCAGTTTTGCGGCTGTGACCGGACATATGTATTTCAGGAAACCGGTGTGAACCTGATTTCCAATATATATGAATGGTGTGCCGAGGGGATAGAGCCTGTTAAAGACTTGCTGCAGGATGTGCCCGCCGAGGTGGCGGACCCATGGTGGCAGGGGTTCCGCACCGATGGGCATGTCTATATCCCGGATATCCTGGCCCTGCCAGAGGGGGCGGCGCTGCGCCAGACCTTGGAGGAACAAGGAATCAAATCGCTTCTGGCGGTTCCATTACAGCATCAGGGGCGGGTTGTCGGCTTTGTGGGCTATGATGCCGTGCGCCAGAAGCGGTCCTTCCTGTTGGGGGAGATTCACCTTATCAAATCGGTCGCAAATATGATTGCGACACTGCTGATACGGCGCAAAACGGATACTGAGGTCGAGGAGGCGCGCCGCCAAAAAGAGGTGGAGCGCGAGAAACTGCGCGCGACGCTAAGTGTTTTGCCTGACGTTTTGCTGGAATTCGATCAGAATTTGCGGGTTACCGGGTTTCATGTCAATAACCGAATGAACCTGCCTATTACGCTCGACAGTCTTGTGGGCAGCCCCCTGCAAGCCTATTTCCCCGCACATGTCGGCGCCTTGGCCGAGCAAATACGCAAGGATCTTGAAACAGCGGACCTTGCCACCGGCTATCAGTGTTCACTGGAGATGGGGGGCAAGCAATACTGGTATTCAGTATCCGCGGCCCGCCGACCGCCCGATGTTAAGGGCAAAAACGGCGGATATATTGCCGTGGTCCGCGATATTACGGAATCGCATCTGCAACGCATCGAGATTGAACGCTTGGGCCAGATTGCGATGAACAGCACCAATTTGATCATCATCACAGATGCGCAGGGGCTGATTGAATGGGTCAATCCTGCATTTGAGCGGCGGACAGGCTATGGGTTGCACGAAATATTGGGCCGCAAACCCGGTGAATTCCTGCAATCCCCGTTAACTGACCGCAACACAATTGCGAAGATCCGCAAGGCAATTGCGGCAGAATGCGCGATTACCTGCGAAATTCTGAACAGGACAAAATCAGGCGAACTTTATTGGATTGAAATTGCGATACAGCCAATCTTTGGCGAGTCGGGTGATTTGACGGGGTTCATGTCCGTCCAGACCGACCTGACCGAACACCGCATTCATGCGCGCAATCTGGAACTGGCCCTGAAGGCCGAACAAGCCGCCCGCGCACAGCTGCGCAGTGCAGTCAGCATCATGCAAGATGCGTTTATTCAATATGACGCCGATCAGAAAATGGTGCTATGCAATGACAGGTATCGTGACCTGTTTTCCGAACTGCGCCCGGTGCTTGTCCCCGGCAACAGTCTGTCCGAGATACTGGCCGCCGGGGTTGAATGTGGCTGCTTTGCGCAAGATGTCGCGGACCCGCAAGCGTGGATTTCCGCACAATTGCAGGGCTTTCACCTGAAATACACGGAATCCAATGTGCAAAACCGCGCCGGGCGCTGGTATCGTCAAATTCAGCAACCTACCCCTGATGGGGGGCGTATTGCTATTTTGTCCGACATCACGGACCTGAAGGATGCCGAACAACGCGCCCTGTCCGACCGCGCCCGCGCGATGGATGCATCGCGCGACGGTATTGCGCTACTTACAGAGGATGGCATTGTGACCTATGCCAACGGTGCCGCGGCGCAGATTTTTCAGCAATCGGCACCCGATCTGGTTTTGGGCCATTTCTGGCGCGACATGATTCAGGGCAAACCCGGCGAACCGCTGGACAAAGTGGCAATTCCCGCCTTCGCCCGGCAGGGGTTTTGGAAAGGTCAGGCGCTTGCCAAACGGCAGGACGGCACCTTGTGCGATGTGGAAATTTCGGCCACGCGCAGCAGCGATGGCGGCATCTTGTGCATCTTGCAAGACATTACGGAAAAACTGCATATCGAGGCCGAGCAGGAACGCTTGCGCGAGGAACTGGCCCTTGCGCGCCGCCGCGAGGAGGTTGGACAGATCGCGGCGGGATTGACGCATGATTTCAACAATCTTCTGGCGGCCATTTCAGGGGCGGCCAGCCTGATTGAGGAAACCGGCGCAGGTGACAGCAGGGCGCTTGCGGAAAACATCGGCTCTGCGGTGGAACAGGCTTCGGGCTTGGTGCGCCGGATGATGGCACTTGGCAAGAAGAAGCTGGAAAAGGACCTTGTTGATTTGTCCATTCCAGTGCGCGATGCAGTTGACTTGGTGCGTGCTGGGTTGCGCCCGCCGGTTCAGTTGCAATTGTCCCTGCCGCCCCGTCCGGTAATGTGTCTGGCCGATCAGACAGCCGTGATGCAAACTGTTCTG
This sequence comes from Roseinatronobacter sp. NSM, assembly GCF_052379845.1. Taxonomy (NCBI): domain Bacteria; kingdom Pseudomonadati; phylum Pseudomonadota; class Alphaproteobacteria; order Rhodobacterales; family Paracoccaceae; genus Roseinatronobacter; species Roseinatronobacter sp. NSM. The sequence continues at coordinate 84,498 of NZ_JBQTCF010000009.1, forward strand.
AACTTGTGCATCAACGCGCGCGATGCTGTGGCCAGTCAGGATGCGCAAGACCCCCCCGGCCTGATCACCGTGTGCATCAGCGACCCCGAACCCGGGGACGCCGGCAGGGTGTTTGACATTGGCGGCTGGCAGGACAGGTTGGAGTATGTCAGGATTACAGTGTCTGACAACGGGCCGGGCATGGATGCCAAAACGCGGGAAAATATCTTCACGCCCTATTTCTCGACCAAGGGGGAACGCGGCACAGGGCTGGGTTTGCCCATTGTGGTTGGGGCCGTGCGCGACCATGGCGGGGCATTGGCCGTTGAAACCGCGCCGGGGCAGGGGACTGTCTTTACAATCTTGTGGCCGCTTGCCAAACCAGATGACCTGCGCGAACCCATTGCGAAAAGGGGGCATCTGCATGGTTTCTCGTTTCTTGTTGTCGGCACGGACCCCCCGAACCTGCGCGAATTGACCGGACTTCTGGAACGTGCGGGCGGGCTGGCCGTGCCCTGCGACAGGGCGGAAGACGCAGAGGAATTTCTGACTGCAGAATTGGATGGCTGGGATATGGTCTTGCTGGACAGTGCGATGGGGCATTGCGCGATGGACAAGGTTATCGCAGTTGCACGACGGGTCCGCGCCGACCTGCCGGTTGTTGTGCTGCGTGCCCATCCTGAGGCAGCGGATGAAATTTCCAATGCAAGCCTTGTTTTGGACATGCCGCGAAATAAGTCGGAGATAACGTTGGATATTTTGCATTTGTTGAAGAAATAGACAATGCTGATACGGAAATCGATATGTGCGGGCAGTGCGTCATGGCGCAGGAACGCCGTCTACCGGTTAAAATGGCATTGCTTGGGGGTGGTATGCGTATTCTGATTGCCGATGATCATGACTTGTTGCGTGATACGCTGGTTATGTTCCTGTCCAGCGCAGGGGATATGACCGTGGACGGTGCAAACAGCTATGCCCAAGCGCTGGATATGATGGAGAAGGTGGACCCCTACGACCTGCTGCTTCTGGACTACCGCATGCCGGGAATGAACGGGCTGACCGGACTGAAGGACGCATTGGAACACAAGCGCGCGAAGCATGTTGCGCTGATGTCCGGCGATGCGCCAAGGGCCGTCATTGAAGAGGCCCTGAATGCCGGTGCGTCCGGATTCGTCCCCAAAACGCTGCCTGCAAAATCCTTGCGCAATGCGGTGGCGTTCATGTTGATGGGCGAAACATATATGCCCGCCGGTTTCCTGCAGGATGTCGAAGGCCGCGCCGATCCGGTGTTGCGCGATCTTAGCCGCCGGGAGGCACAGGTTCTGCGGGGGTTGTGTGATGGCAAGTCAAACAAGGAAATAGGGCAGGATCTGTCAATTTCCGAAGCAACGGTGAAGTTGCATGTCAAGACGATTTACCGCCATCTTGGTGTTGCCAACAGAACGCAGGCGGCCATGATCGCGCGTGATCTTGGGTTCAGTTGAACGCTTGCAGCCGCAAACAGGGATCTGTCCGCATCGACCAGTCGCGCATTTTTGGTGAAATAACCACCCCACGCAGATGTGTCAGCGCGCGCCGCAGAACCGCGACACGCGCCTGAGTTATGTTGGCAATCCTCTTGGCCGCAAGGCCCATGGCCGAAACCTGAAGCGGTTTTGAAGCGCCAGCCGGGGAAACAAGGTGTCGTTTACGCAGACAATGCATAATCATCCTGCACCGAGGTGTCGGAAGGGTCCTTCATCATATAGCCGCGCCCCCAGACTGTCTGGATGGGGCAATTTCCGTCCAGCGCATCGCACAGTTTTTTGCGCAGCTTGCAGATAAACACGTCAATGATCTTGATGCTGGGTTCGTCAACGCCGCCGTAAAGCTGGCTCATCAGCATGTCCTTGCTTAGGGTTCTGCCTTTGCGCAGGGCCAGTGTCTCAAGGATGTCATATTCCTTGCTGGTCAGCGTCAGAAGCTTGCCTTGGGCGGATGCGGTGCGCGCATCCAGATCGATGACCAGATCGCCAATGGTGACCTTGGTGTTGATATGCCCGTTTGTGCGGCGCACCACGGCCAGAATTCTGGCGCTAAGTTCGTCAATTTTGAACGGCTTGGTGATATAATCGTCAGCGCCTGCGCCAAGCGCGGCAACCTTCGTGGAAATTTCCAGGTCGCCCGACAAAATCAAGATCGGATAGGTCAACCCCTTGCGACGGGCTTCTCGCAGGATATCCAGCCCGGATTCCTGTTTCAGGCGCAGGTCCAGAAGCACTGCATCAAAAGGATAAAGCGTCATCATTTCCAACGCCGATCGGCCGTCAGATACGATTGTTGCGTTGAATTTCTTTTGCCCCAACAATGCAGCAATCGTCTGGGCCATCAATCCGTCGTCTTCTACGATAAGGACTTTCACGTTAAATCTCCGTTCAGCGGTTCATCTTCTCTTAACTGTGCCGCATTGTTCAAATTTTCTCAAAAGGAAAGGCGGATAAAAAATGTGTTGAAACTGTGGCGCATGTATCCGTTTGACCCACCACTTACCCGAAAGGATAGGCATTTGGGGCAAGATGATGATATGCCTCATAATTAAGGCGGAATTGCGCCTTTTTTCGACCAGTTTTATGCCATATTCAGGCCACAATTGGGCGTGACTTCAGAAATCAATAATGAGAAACGAATCAATATAACGTGACAAAACTGCCTTGCGGATAGGGCGCAACTGTGACGTCGGGCCGTGCAAAACATGGCAGCTTGCGGCCATTGTTGTGAACAACACTTGCGCCACGCACGGCACCGGTGCCACAGAACACCTGCACGCCGCGCGCATGTTCAGGCCCCAAAGGGGCAGCGCGTGATCAATCCTCGCGCAATGCGCCGGTCACAGGGTCAATTTTCAGGTCGATTTTACTGCCGTCGCGGGCGTAAAGTTCCACCTCCCAATATCCGTCATCATCCCATTCGATTTCATCAATCCACGCAATGTCAAAACGGTGTTCCAGTTCGGTCACGATTTCTGACAAGGGCAGTGCTTGGGCAGGGGGCTGGCGGTCCGCCAGTGCGGGGGCCGCGCTTACTGCAAGGGCGACGGGGAAAATATATCGAAATTTCATGCATCATTCCTGTCTTGTACCGTAAAGCAGGTATGAATAGCGGGTGGTTTTTCAAGCACCCGCGCTGTTCACAGTTGCGCGCGCGCGACTTTCCGCGCGCCTGTGGGCAGGTCCGCGTCAGGCCCCTTAACCCGCCGCCAAATCAGGCACCAAAGTTTGTGCATCATGAAAGATATAGCGCGTGGTTTGCTGATATTGGTCATGGGGCCGCAATATTGCCAAGGGGAAGCGTGGCTGGTTGGGGCTGTCCGGCCATGCCTGCGCTTCCAGCGCAACACCGGCGAACCGCCCATAACGGCGCTGCCCCAGCCCGGTCAGGCCAGTGACAGGAAATTGTGACGCTGTATAGACCTGAAGGCCGGGTTCTGTGCTGTCCATGCGCATGGACAGTCCGGTGGCCCTGCTGCGCAGCAAGGCCACGGGGCGCAGAGGCGCTTTCGTCATGGACAGGCAAAAATTGTGGTCCAGCGCCTGCCCCTTCAGGTCGCGCGCAGTGCGGTAGTCGAAGGCAGTGTTTGCGACAGGTTCGATTTTGCCTGTGGGGATCAGCGTGTCATCCACCGGCAAGTAATGATCAGCGCGAATTTGCAAGCTGTGCTGCGCAAGGCTGCCCGTGTCATCAAGAATGAAATACCCGTGATGGGCAAAGCTGCACGGGGTGGCCTTGTCGGTGGTGGCCTGAATGCATATCTGCAATGTGCCCGTGGCGGGCAGCGAGAGTGTGGCAACAACACGCAGGTTGCCGGGGAAGCCCATCTCGCCATCAGGCATATGAAGCTGAAGCGTCACACTATCGGTGCTGTGCGCGGTAATGTCCCAAAGCCGCTGGGAACTGCCCACAGGCCCGCCATGCAATGCGTGCCCACCCGCGCAATTTGGGCCAATCCGGTAGCGGTGCCCGTCAAGCTCGAATGTCGCGCCGGCAATTCGGTTGGCAAAACGTCCGACAATGGCCCCGAAGAACCGCATCTGGTCCAGATAGGGGGCGGCGGTATCGGCCCCAAGGACAAGCGGATGGTCGCTACCGGCCATGCGCAAATCCTGCACGATGGCGCCAAGGGTCAGCACCTGCGCCACCATGCCACCGCCGCGCAAGGTCACTTGTTCTATGACTTGGCCATCGGGCATTGTGCCAAAGGGGCGGCGCGCGCAGTCAGTCATCATAAGGTCCCGCCATGGGTGTTTCCTTGTCAGATAAATGTGAACATGACAGATACATATGCAAGTTCCGCAGCTCTGCCCCGCCGCCCTCGCCAATAGTTTGCAGGGGCGCTACGGATGGCGAAAAGCATAAGTCCCAAGCTTGAAGGTATCAATCAAGAAAGCGAAATTCTGCAATCGCTTCGGGCGGGGGCGGTCGACTATTGCACCAGCGCCAGTCCGACCCCGCCAAATGCAGCCATGACCACCACGGCCCAAGGCGGCGCTTTCCACACCATCAGCGCGATGAAACAGACAAGTGCCAGTGTGAAATCGCGCATGTCCCCAATGGCATTGGTGAAAACCGGCGTATATAAGGCCGCGCCCAATATGCCCACGACAGCGGCATTCGCGCCTTGCATCAGCGATTGCGCGCGCGCCATGGCGCGGAACCTGTCCCAAAACGGCATGACGCCGATCAACAGCAAAAAACCTGGCAAGAAGATCGCCCCAAGCGCGAGCGCCGCACCTGTCACACCGTTTGGCGCTGGCCCCAGAACGGCCCCCAGATAGGCCGCGAAGGTAAACAGCGGCCCCGGCACCGCCTGCGCCGCACCATATCCGGCAAGGAACGCATCGGGCGTGACCCAGCCGGGTTGCACAATTTCAGCCTGCAACAGAGGCAACACCACATGCCCGCCGCCAAATACCAGCGCGCCCGCGCGGTAGAAGGCGTCGATCACCGCCAACGCGTGGCTTTGGCTGGCAAGCAGCGGCAACAGCACAAGCCCGGCAAGGAACGTGGCCAGCGCGGCCATTGCCGCGCCGCGCGACACGGGCATCATGACATGGCCGCCAACAGGGGTGCCCGTTCCCCGCCCAAGTGCCAGCCCGCAAACCCCGCCCAGAACAATCGCCCCGACCATACCAACGGCCCCCGGCACGAAGGCCAGCACGCCCACAGCCCCCACGGCAATGGCCGCGCGTTCGCGGTCCGGGCACAGGGCCTTTGCCATGCCCCAGACCGCTTGCGCAATGATGGCGACTGCGACAATTTTCAACCCATGCAACGCACCCGTTCCCACTGGCCCCGCAATGCTGGCCGCACTTGTTGCAAAGACCAGCAGCACCAATGCCGAGGGCAGCGTGAAGGCCACAAACGCCGCCAGCGCCCCCAGCCAGCCTGCGCGCATCATACCAAGGGCGAAGCCCACCTGTGATGATGCCGGGCCGGGCAAGAACTGGCACAGCGCGACCAGATCGGCATAGGCGCGGTCATCCAGCCAGCGCCGCCGTGTGACCAGTTCGTCGCGGAAATAGCCCAGATGCGCGATGGGGCCGCCAAAACTGGTCAGACCCAGTTTGAAGAAGGCGGCAAAAACCTCTTTGGGGGTGCCTTGTGGGGGGCCTTTGGGGGTCATGGGGGGAATGTCCGCCAAGTTGGGGCATGAGACCCGGCGCATGCGGTCCTGTGTGCGGGCGTGGCCCGTGTGGGTTTAGAACGCTACTGGATAAACCATGCTTTGCAGGCCGCGTCAACGCAGCGGCGCGGGGTTGTGCTGGACCTTTAGGCAGCTTGTGATGCGACAATCACGCATGCAGTCATTCTTGCCCTGTTGTGCCGGGCTATTGGTCGGAGTGAGAGGATTCGAACCTCCGGCCCCTGCCTCCCGAAGACAGTGCTCTACCAAGCTGAGCTACACTCCGAACCGATAGGGCGGCATATACGACTGGTCAGCGCTTTTGGCAAGAGGGGGGCGCGCGGGAAAGTGGCTGCATTTGCGGGCGTGCCCAAGGGCTTTCCAAGGCACAGGTTTTTGCCTATGAAAGGGTTTGAAAACATTAGATGCGACAGGCATATGCAGCTTATCACAACGACGACGGCGCTTGCCGAATTCTGCGCAGCCGCGCGTTTGGCCCCCTATGTAACGGTCGATACCGAGTTTCTGCGAGAGCGCACCTATTATGCACAGCTGTGTCTGTTGCAAATGGCGCTGCCGGGGGCCGATGGTCCGACATCCGGCCCCGCCGTTTTGGTGGACCCTTTGGCGCAGGGCCTGTCGCTGGAACCGTTTTACGAGTTGCTGCGCGATGAAAGCACCATCAAGGTGTTGCATGCGGCGCGGCAGGACCTTGAGATATTCTATGTGGACGGGGGCGTGCTGCCCAAACCGTTGTTTGACACGCAGGTGGCGGCAATGGTGTGTGGGTTCGGGGATCAGGCAGGGTATGAAACGCTGGTGCGCAAGCTGGCAAAAGCGCAGGTCGACAAGACCTCGCGCTTCACCGACTGGTCGCGCCGCCCGCTTTCGGATGCGCAATTGAAATACGCGCTTGCCGATGTCACCCATCTGCGCGTGGTCTATGAGAAGCTGGCGGCCAAATTGCAGGCGACTGGCCGCGCCCCATGGGTGGCAGAAGAATTACAAACCCTGTCAGACCCTGAAACCTATATCCAGCGCCCGCAAGAGGCATGGATGCGTGTGCGCACCCGCAACGATTCCGGTCGGTTTCTGGCAATTGTGCGCGAATTGGCCAGTTTCCGCGAATCCTATGCGCAGGGGCGCAATGTTCCGCGGTCGCGTGTGTTCAAGGATGATGCGCTTTTGGAACTGGCCTCTGTCAAGCCTGCGGGGCCTGATGACCTTGGGCGCACGCGGCTGTTGCTGCGCGAGGCGCGCAAGGGTGATATTGCCAAGGGCATTCTGGAGGCCGTCGCACGGGGCATGGCCTGTGCGCCCGAAGATATGCCCAAGGCCCCCGCCATGCGCGAGAATATGCAAGTGAACCCCGCGCTGGCTGATTTGCTGCGCGTCTTGCTGAAGGCCAAGGCCGACAGCACGGATGTGGCGGCAAAACTTATTGCCTCGGCCTCTGATCTGGATGCGCTGGCTGCAGGGTTTCGGGATATCCCGGCGCTGGCAGGGTGGCGCGCGGAAGTGTTTGGCACAGCGGCGCTGCGCTTGTGCAATGGGGATGTCGGGCTGGTTGTCAAAGGCGACAAGGTCGAGGTATTCGACCTTTAGTGCATGTTGCTCAAAATCAGTTCCCGGTTTTGAGCAACATGGTTTAGCGCCTGATCTCGCGCTGGTTCTGGGCGCCGCGCACAACGATGCGCTGCACACCTTCCAGACGGCGGTTGGAAATCTTCACGCCTGCGGTGACGGTGCGTGATGCATCTGTGCCTGCCACGCGGGTGGCGGACATGGGGCTTGCCAGAACGAATTCATAGATCAAGGCACCGTTGACAGGGCGTTCGTCATTGATGGCGCGCAATTCGGCGTCCCACCACCCTTGGGTTGCAGTCATCCCCGTGGCATGCACCACTGCCCCTTCCGGCGTGCGCAGAACTTCCAGTTCGGTGACTGCAGGCACAAGTGCGCGCCGGTCCACCGTTCCGCCCCATCCGGTCGCGGGAACAAGGGTTTCTGTGGATTGACCACCGAACCAGTTGCGCGGGTTCAGCCGCGATTCGCGCATAGTTCCGCATGCTGACAGGGCCAGTACCAAAACAAGCGACGCGATAAGAGGCTTTTTCATGACTGTCCTTTTCACATAACTGTGCTGCGCAGGGCTTGTTTACGGGTTAGCCTAATTCCTGCGCGTTGAAAAGTGCCCGTGATGCGATGCGGCGCGCAGGGCAGGGGGGCGGGCCAAATATCTGGCGTATCGGGCTGGACCTTGGCACGCTTGCGCCTTAGGTCTGGGGCAGTCCCAGACAAGAGGCCATGCATGGCGAACCCGGCTTTCGAAGATATTGCGGAAACATTCGATTTTCTGGACGAGTGGGAAGACCGCTATCGCCATGTGATCGAGCTTGGCCGTGCGATGCCGCCCCTTGACGATGCGCTGAAAACCCCTGCAACCCGTGTGGAAGGATGCGCAAGCCAGGTCTGGATTCAGCCGGTGGTGGACGGCGACGGGCCGGATGCGCGGTTCGATTTCATGGGCGACAGTGACGCCATGATCGTGCGCGGCCTGATTGCGGTGTTGCACGCGCTCTATGCAGGCCAGACGGTGGGGGATGTGCTGAAAATCGATGCGCAGGCCGAACTTGCCCGGTTGGGGCTGGATGAACACTTGTCATCGCAACGCTCCAACGGGGTGCGCGCGATGGTCGGGCGCATTCGCGCGGTCGCCACGGAAGTGGCGGGCGGATGATGGCCGATCCTGTTTTGCTGGCGCAGCTGACTGCGCTGCTGGTTGTGATTGGCGCCTTTGCCGGTGTGGTTGCGGGCTTGCTGGGCGTGGGGGGCGGTATCGTTCTGGTGCCTGCGTTTTTCTACTTGTTCACCGCGCTGGGCTATGGGGGCGCACAGGTGATGCAAGTGTGTCTGGCGACATCACTTGCAACGATCATTGTGACCTCGGCGCGGTCGGTGCAAAGCCATAACAAACGTGGCGCTGTGGAATGGCCCATTTTGCGCGGCTGGGCGCTGGGCATTGGTATTGGTGCGGTTATCGGCGTTTTGACGGCCGCGATGCTGCGGTCGGTGGTGTTGCAGGGCATTTTCGGTATTCTTGGGGTGCTGATCGGGTTGTGGCTGGCCTTCGGGCGGGCGGATTTCAAACTGGCGGACACATTGCCACAGGGGCCGTTGAAAGCGGTGCTGTCCAGCGCCATCGGGTTTTTGTCAGTGCTGATGGGCATTGGCGGCGGTTCATTCGGGGTGCCGTTGATGACACTCTACGGGGTGCCCATTCACCGCGCTGTGGCCACGGCTGCGGGGTTTGGCATGCTGATTGCCGTGCCGTCAGTGCTGTCATTTCTGTTTGTGCCAATCGCGGATGCACCGCCCCTGACCATTGGCGCGGTCAACTTGCCGGCCTTCACCATTGTCGTGATCATGACGACAATGACCGCCCCCCTGGGCGCGCGGCTTGCCCATGCGATGGACCCCAAACCGTTGAAACGGGTTTTTGCGGTATTTATCATCCTGATGGCGCTGAACATGCTGCGCAAGGCGTTGGGCTGGTAAGAAACGCAAGCGCGGGGGGCTGTCTGCCCCCCATCGCGGCCCTGTGCGGGCCGCGCCCCCCGAGAGTATTTCCGGCAAGATGAATATGCCCCCGCTTGCGCAACAGGCGTGATTGCGGCATGTCTGGCACATAAGTGACCAAGGAGAGTTTGATGAGCCGCGCATTCGTTTTTCCGGGGCAGGGTGCCCAGACCATTGGCATGGGCCAGTCGCTGGCGGCTGCCTATCCGGCCGCGATGGCCGTGTTTGAGGAAGTGGATGAGGCGCTGGGCGAAAAGCTGTCCAGCCTGATCTGGGAGGGGGATAGTGCCGAGCTGACCCTGACTGCGAACGCCCAACCTGCGCTGATGGCCACATCGCTTGCAGCATTGCGCGCGATGGAGGCGGAAGGGGTTGCCATGACCGATGCGGCCTTTGTGGCGGGGCATTCGCTGGGGGAATATTCCGCACTTGCTGCCAGCGGGGCGTTGACCATTGCTGATGCGGCCCGTTTGTTGCGCATTCGCGGGCAAGCCATGCAGGCGGCGGTTCCGGTGGGCGAAGGGGCGATGGCGGCCCTTCTGGGGCTGGATTTTGCCGCTGTTGCAGATGTGGCCGCGCAAGCTGCGCAGGGGCAGGTTTGTCAGGCCGCCAATGACAATGACCCTGCACAGGTGGTTGTGTCGGGGCATAGGGCGGCTGTGGAACGTGCTGTTGAAATTGCCAAGGAGCGCGGCGCACGGCGCGCGATGTTGTTGCCGGTTTCCGCGCCGTTTCATTGCGCCTTGATGCAGCCCGCTGCTGAACGCATGGCGCAGGCGCTGGCTGACGTGAGGTTCAAGGCTCCTGCCGTGCCGCTGGTCGCCAATATCCGTGCAGAAGCGGTCAGCGACCCTGAGGAGATTCGCGCGCTGTTGATTGAACAGGTTACGGGGTCCGTGCGCTGGCGTGAATCGGTGGCGTGGATGGCCGCACAGGGCGTGACGGAGTTTTGGGAAATCGGGGCCGGCAAGGCGCTTTCGGGGATGATCAAGCGTATTGCGAAAGGCGCGCAGACGCGCAATTTTGGCACGGCTGAGGATGTGCGCGCACTTGCGGAGCCTCGCTGAGGGATTGGCGCAGGTCGCGTCGGTGCACTTCAACGCGACCTGTGCCATGCTTTTGCGCTGCTTTCACGGGGCGGGGGCGTTCAATGGCATGCGCCCACACCCCATTCTGAACCCGGCGCAGTCGTCTGTTGAGCACGCGCAAAACCGGCGCGTAGGTTTGCGCACCATGCTGTAGTGCCCCCGATGGCCGGTGTCAGGGAATGATGCGCGCATAGCGCACACCGGCAAGGGATGCGCCCGCCAGCATGCCCGATTGGCCAAACACCACTGCGATGACGGGGGCAAATTGCGTTGTGGTTTCCGCCCCCATTGACCCCCCTTGTGACGGCGTGGCATAGCGCAGATCGGCGCTTGCGGCCCATCCTTCGGACATGCGAAAATCCTGCAGGGCCTGTTCGGTCATGAAAAACAGCGCATGTGCATATTGCTGCGCGCCCAGCTGAAACCCGACGCTGGCGCGCGTGGCGGAATAATAATCCACGGTGATGTCATCAATCCGCAAGGCCCCGCGCCCATAGGACCCGCCCACGAACAGGCCCGCTTCGGTGATGACAGGAATATACAAAATACCGCGTGCATTCTGGAACAATTCGTTCAGGGACGGGTAGGTGTTGCGCAAGAAGTCGCGTGCCGTGTCAACGCGCGCATCCAGTATGTCGGCCCCTTGTCCCCCGATCGGGTTGCCGCAGGCCGCAAGCAAGGCGGTTGCGCCAGTGCCAAGCATCAGGTTTCGGCGCGATAGCTGCATCATGGTTGTGTTTACCCTCTGTTCTGGCCCGTATTCGGGCTGCCTCTGACTACATGGTTGGCCCATGCGTATTTATCGCGCTTATGATACGGGGAATGCGCGCGCTTGTCATCTGTTTGAAGGCGGTGTCATAGTGTTGCGCGCAGTCTTGCCGGTGCCGGTCATCTGACGGGTGGGTTATTGCGCCAACAGTTGCGCCAGGCGCGGCGCAAAATAGGTCAGCACCCCGTCACAGCCCGCGCGCTTGAATGCCATCAGGCTTTCGAACATCGCTTTATCCCCGTCCAGCCAGCCATTCTGCGCCGCCGCCATCAACATGGCGTATTCACCCGAGACCTGATAGGCGAAAGTCGGCTGGCCGAACTGGTCCTTGACCGCGCGGCAAATATCCAGATAGGGCATGCCGGGCTTGACCATCACCATATCTGCGCCTTCATCCAGATCGCGCGCAACGCAGCGCAGGGCCTCTTCGCGGTTGGCAGGGTTGATCTGATAGGTGGCCTTGTCCCCGACCAGCCGCCCCGACGCGCCCACTGCATCGCGGAACGGCCCGTAAAATGCACTGGCGAATTTTGCCGCATAGGACAGGATGGCCACATGCTTGTGGCCCTGTGCCTCCAATGCCGTGCGCAGTGCCCCGATGCGCCCGTCCATCATGTCTGACGGCCCGAGGATATCTGCGCCCGCTTCTGCCTGGGCCAGCCCCATCTTGACCAGCGCCGCGACAGTTTCATCATTCAGGATTTCGCCATTCACCACCAGCCCGTCATGCCCGTTCGCATTATACGGGTCCAGCGCGATATCGGTCATGACCATCAAATCGGGAAATTCCGCCTTGAGCATGCGGATCGCACGATTGGTCAGGTTTTCGGGGTTCCACGCTTCCTCGCAGGTTTCCGTGCGCAAGGATGGGTCGGTATAGGGAAACAGGCAAATCGCTGGAATCCCAAGCGCCTGCGCCTTTTCTGCGGCGGGCAAAAGCCGGTCAAGCGACATGCGGCTGACACCGGGCAAAGAGGCGATCGGCTCGTCCATTGCAGTGCCATCGCGGATAAACGCAGGCCAGATCAGGTCCTTGGTGGTCAGGCCATGTTCCTGCACCATTTCACGCAAAGCACGGGTGCGGCGCAGGCGACGCATGCGGGTGACAGGAATTTGGGCTGATGACATGGGACGGGCCTTTCTGTTGACATAGGAATGTGTTGGCATGTCGAACACAAAAAAGGAAGCCCCGCCGGGCACCACCACTGCGTTGATGCGCCGCGCAGGTCAGGTTGTGGCTTCGCGTTGATCCCCGCGACCGACCATGCCACAGGCGCCTGCGTGAAATGCGTGTTGGATATTTGTTTGCAATCCCGCCACCCGGCGCGAAAGCTCCACCACCCCGAAACCATTTAAGTCATTGGTTTTGAAGGTGGTGGGCGACCCTGGAATCGAACCAGGCGTGGGTCTCCCCGGCGGAGTTACAGTCCGCTGCCGCACCTTGCAGCTCGTCGCCCTAATGTGGCGCTTCGATACCGAAGGGCCGAAGCAGCGTCAAGGGTCGAAACTGCAAGATTGCGCAGTTTATTTGTGTCCATGCTTTGGGGGGTTGATCCCGCGCGCGCGGCTGCGCATGGTCAGGAATGATTCACCTGTGATATGCGACCAAACTGGGGGCAAGGCATGAAGAAACCCGATTGGGTTATCGACAAGGAGAAGGCGCGGCGCGCGGCGCGGGCAGAAACGCTTTGGTTGTTTGGCCTGCATGCTGTGCGCGATGCACTGATGAACCCGATGCGCGAAAAACTGCGCCTTGTCGTGACATTGAACGCCGCCCAGAAACTGGAAGATGCGATTGCCGCCAGCGGGCTGACGCCTGAGATGTCGGATGCCCGCAAATTTGCCGCCCCGATCAGCGCAGACTCTGTTCATCAGGGTGCCGCACTGGAGGTTCGGCCATTGGACTGGGGAACGAGTGCGCAGCGCTGCGCGCCTGTGGACGGGGCCGGTCTGGTGGTGATTCTGGACCGCGTCAGCGACCCGCATAATGTGGGTGCGATTTTGCGGTCTGCCGAAGTGTTCGGCGCGCGTGCGGTGATTGCCACCCAGCGCCATGCCGCCCCCGAAACCGGCGCATTGGCCAAAACCGCCAGCGGCGCGCTGGAACGCCAGCCCTATTTACGGGTGCGCAATCTGGCCGAGGAAATGGAAAGCCTGAAGGACATGGGCTATATCCTCATTGGTCTGGATGGCGACGGGCCATTGACGCTTGGGCAAACACTGGCAGCGGTGCCGCCCGGGCCGGTGGGGCTGGTTCTGGGGGCCGAAGGGCCGGGGCTGCGCGACAAAACGCGCGAAACCTGTGATTACATCGCGCGTATTCCGGCGGCGGCGGATTTCGGGTCATTGAATGTGTCCAATGCGGCCGCTGTGGGGCTGTATGCCGCCAGTCTGGCGCAACCGGCCATAGTGACATGAAGGGGGCGGTGCTGGCGCTTCTGGCATTTTCGGCGCTGGCATCCTGTGCGTCGATCAGCCGGGAGGAATGCTTACAGGGCGACTGGGCCGCCATCGGGCTGCGCGACGGGGTGGCGGGCGAACGCGCCGACGCGCAATTTGACCGGCATGTGCGCCAATGCGCAAAAGTGGACGTGTCCCCGCAGCGCAGCGAATGGCAGCGCGGCTATGACCAGGGCTTGCAGCGGTTCTGCACGCCCTTGTCGGGACTGGCACAGGGGCAGGGCGGGCGCATCAACCGCAACCTGTGCCCCACAGCCTTGGCGGCAGGGTTTGACCAAGGCCATGCGCTTGGCCTGAGGGAGCATGCCCAACGCGCGCGGGTGCAGAATGTTCTGAATGAAATGAGCAGCTTGCGCGACAGAAATCATGTGATTGTTGCGGAATTGGCGGCGGGTGACAATGCGGGTCTGCGTGCCGAATTGAACAATAACCAGTCTGAATTGCTGCGTCTGCAACTGGACCTTGGGTTTGAACGCGTCGCCCTGTCGCGACTGGAGAGCGAGGTCAGGGCCTTCCGCGCGCTGTTTAGCGCAGGCTAAGCATGCCACGCTCGCCCATGGCGACGCGGCGCAAAACCGCAGGATACAGGCGGTGTTCCATGGGCAGGACGCGTGCGGCCAATGTTTCGGGCGTGTCACCCGGCAGCACCGGGACACGCGCCTGACCCAGAATCGGCCCGTCATCCAGTGCGGCGGTCACTTCATGCACCGTGCATCCCGCTTCGGTGTCGCCTGCGGCAATGGCGCGCGCATGGGTGTTCAACCCTTTGTATTTGGGCAACAGCGACGGGTGGATATTCAGCATCCGCCCTTCGAACCGCGCCACGAATTCAGGGGTCAGCACGCGCATGAACCCAGCCAAGGCGACAATATCGGGCTGTGCGTCCAGCAGCGGGCGCAGCAGCGCGTCTTCGAATGCGGCGCGGTCACGGCCGAAGGGGCGGTGGTCCATGGCGGCTGTTGGAATTCCCATGTCCTGCGCCTTGGTCAGGCCCGTGGCCGCAGGATCATTGGACAAAACCAGACAGGGGCGCGCGGGATGGTCGCCTTGCATGGAGTGCGCAAGCGCCACCATATTGGACCCGGACCCCGAAATCAGGATCGCAACGCGCAAACTCATACAAGGTGTCCGCTATAGCGGATTGCGTCCTCTTCGGTGACATGTCCGATACGCGATACGGTTTCGCCCGATTGCGTCAGCAATTCTGACAGCGCATCAGCACGCTCGGCCGCGACCACCAGCACCATGCCGATACCCGCATTGAAGGTTTTCAGCATCTCGGCCTGTTCCAGCCCGCCTGCCTGTGCCAGCCAGCCGAAAACCGGGGGCAGGGTCCATGTGCCCAGATCAATATCTGCGCCCAATCCTTCGGGCAGGACGCGCGGCAGGTTTTCGGTCAGGCCGCCACCCGTGATATGGGCCAGCGCATGCACCCCGCCCGCCCGGATCGCTGCCAATGCGGGTTTGACATACAGCCGCGTGGGCGCCAGCAGTTCCGCGCCCATGGTGCCAGTCCCGAAGGGGGCGGCGCTGTCCCAGTTCAGGCCAGCGTGGTCCACCACTTTGCGCACCAGGCTGTAGCCATTGGAATGCACGCCATCCGAGGCAAGCCCCAGCAGCACATCGCCCGCGCCCACCCCTGCGGGCAAGTCCGCCCCGCGTTCCATGGCCCCCACGGCAAAACCGGCCAGATCGAAATCCTTGGCATCATACATGCCGGGCATTTCTGCGGTTTCCCCACCAATCAGCGCGCAGCCCGACGCCTGGCAGCCTGTCGCAATGCCGGTAATGATTCGCGTGGCATCTGCGACATCCAGCTTGCCGGTGGCGAAATAATCCAGAAAGAACAGCGGTTCCGCGCCCTGACACACCAGATCGTTGACACACATGGCGACCAGATCAATCCCGATCGTGTCCAGATGGCCGGTGTCAATGGCGATGCGCAGCTTGGTTCCCACCCCGTCCGTGGCGGCCACCAGCACAGGGTCCTGATACCCCGCAGCTTTCAGGTCAAACAACGCGCCAAACCCCCCAAGGCCGGACATGACGCCCGCGCGCGCCGTGGCTTTTGCCGCGGGCTTGATGGCCTCGACCAATGCATTGCCTGCGTCAATATCGACACCCGCCTGGGCATAGCTTAGCCCGTTCTTTCCTTCTGACATGATCGCAGCCCTTCGCAGCAAGACATATGCTGCGCGCGATACCCGATTGCGCGCGTCAGGGCAACCGATCCAATGTGCAACAGGGTGCTTGACCAGCGCGCGCATTGTGCGTAGCAACACGCGCAGGCGGGCCTGTAGCTCAATTGGTTAGAGCAGAGCGCTCATAACGCTTTGGTTGGGGGTTCGAGTCCCTCCGGGCCTACCACGCCTTATTCCCCCCCCCTCGCTGTGACGTGGTGCCCGACGTCTTTGGCGCGTCGTCGCATTATGGACTGCCGCGTTAAGATCGAATGCTGTGCGTTTTAAGATGGGATGCCGCACATTGGCCTGCAAAGCGCGCTGTTTCAAGGCAGTTGGTCTGAATTGCTGGCATATGCGCATTTACAGGCTTGACCGATTTACGATTATCGGCGCAAACTTGCCGACAGTGAAAGGCTGTCATGGCTGAACACAATATCCCCCTGACAAACGGGGGACAGACCGCCGCCAAGGCGGCGACAACAGAGAGGTAAACATGAAGAAATCCGTATTCCTCGGCACTTTTGCCGCGACGTCGCTTATTGCGGGCCTTGCGCATGCGCAATCCACGCTGGAAACAGTGCAATCCCGCGGGGAGTTGAACTGCGGTGTTTCCACCGGGCTTGCAGGGTTTTCGGCCCCTGATGGCAATGGTGTATGGCAAGGTTTCGATGTGGACTATTGCCGCGCTGTGGCCGCAGCCGTCCTGAATGACCCGATGGCGGTGAATTTTGTTCCCACAACAGGGCAAACCCGTTTTTCGGCGCTGGCCTCTGGCGAAGTGGACATTCTGGCCCGCAACACCACATGGACCTTCTCGCGCGATGTTGACCTGAACTTCACCTTCGTCGGGACCAACTACTATGATGGTCAGGGCTTCATGGTCACGCGCGAACTGGGTGTCAGTTCAGCGCTGGAACTGGACGGTGCGACTGTGTGCATCCAAACCGGCACCACGACCGAGTTGAACCTTGCGGATTACTTCCGCGTCAATGGCATGGCCTATGAACCGGTGCCGATTGAAACCAACGCAGAAGCGCAGCAGCAATACCTTGCGGGTGCATGTGACGTTTACACCACCGATGTGTCCGGTCTGGCCGCAACGCGGGCGTCGTTTGCGAACCCGGCTGACCATGTCATCTTGCCGGAAGTCATTTCCAAAGAACCGCTTGGGCCAGCAGTGCGCCACGGTGATGACCAGTGGGCCGATATCACCCGCTGGACATTGTTTGCCCTGATCGCAGCCGAAGAACTGGGTGTGACCTCGGCCAATATCGATGAAATGAAGGCTGGCACGGACAATCCCGAAATCAACCGTCTGTTGGGTGCCGAAGGGGATCTGGGCGCGATGTTCGGTCTGGACAGCGAATGGGCCGTTCGCGCAATTGCGGCGGCTGGCAACTATGGCGAGATTTTCTCGGCCACGATCGGCGAGCAGACGCCCATCGGTCTGGCGCGTGGTCTGAACGCACAGTGGACACAAGGCGGCCTGCTCTACGCACCGCCCTTCCGCTAACAGGATATGAAACGCGCGCCCCTGTGGCGCGCGTTTTTTTATCGCCAATCCGTATTGTTTACTGAGCATGCTTTGGCCGCGCGATACGTCGCTGCCAAGGTCAGGAGTATATCATGTCCATCTCCGATGATGTGCGCAGCGCGACATCTGCCCCCAAACGGGCCTTCAGACTCAGCATGCTGTTGTATGACCAGCGCTACCGTTCCATCACAATTCAGGTGTTCTTCCTGTTCGCGCTGATGCTGGGGGCGGCGTGGCTGATTGATAACACTGTCAATAACCTGCGCGCGTTGGGGCGGGATTTCAGCTTCGCGTTTCTGAATGCGCCTGCAGGATATGACATAAACCAGCGCCCGATCGAGTATTCCAGCCAGATGACCCATGGACGCGCGGCTTTGGTGGGTTTTTTGAACACCATCATCCTTGCAGTCATGGCCTGCGCCCTTGCAACGGTTCTGGGGGTGATTGCGGGTGTGTTGCGGCTGTCCAATAACTGGATCGTCGGGCGTTTGATGACCGTCTATATTGAAGTGTTCCGCAACATCCCCACGCTGCTGTGGATCCTGATTTTCGGCGCCATCATGACCGAGGCCATGCCCGCACCAAGTGCGTTTCGCGGCGATGACCCCGCCGCCAGCATGCTATTTTCTGAATCTGTCGCAATTACCAATCGCGGCGTTTACATCCCTTCAATCCAGTTTCTGCGCGATCTGGGGGATTTGCAGCTTGGCCCCGTTGCCCCATCGTTGAACTGGCTGCTGATTCTGGTGGTGCTGATTGCGGGGGTCTATGCCAACAAACGGCTGATCGCACATGCAACGGCTGTGCAAAATGCCACCGGCATTCGTCCGAAAACATGGTGGAAAAGCATTCTTGTTCTGCTGGGGCCGGTTGTTGTTATCTTCATGGCACTTGGCGCGCATCTTGAATACCCCGAACTGCGCGGGTTCAATTTCGCCGGTGGAACATATTTGCGCAATTCGCTGATTGCGATGTGGCTGGGCCTTGGCATCTATACAGGCGCTTTCGTCGCGGAAAACGTGCGCGCGGGCATTCTGGCAATTTCCAAGGGCCAGACCGAAGCGGCCTTCGCGTTGGGAATGCAGCCGGGAAAAACCATGCGCCTTGTGATTTTGCCGCAAGCGCTGCGCGTGATCATCCCGCCGCTGATTTCGCAATACCTGAACATCACCAAGAACACCTCTTTGGGGCTGGCAGTGGGGTATATGGATTTGCGGTCCACCTTGGGCGGCATCACCATCAACCAGACCGGACGAGAGTTGGAGGGCATGCTGTTGATGATGCTGATCTATCTGGCCATCAGCCTGACCATTTCAGGGGCGATGAATGTTTATAATTCCCGTGTCAAACTGAAGGAGCGATAGTCATGAGCGACACCCACGCACAGACCGTCGCCTATGTGCGCCAAAGCATGTTGCCTGAAAAACCGGCCCCCATCGCGCAAAAAGGTGCAGTCAAATGGCTGCGTGAAAACCTGTTTTCGGGCTGGTTGAACAGCCTTCTGACCGTGTTTTCGCTGCTGGCAATCTGGTATATGCTCTCGGCTATCGGGCCGTGGTTGCTCAATACCGTGTGGAATGCGCAATCCCTGCGCGAATGCCGCGAGGTTCTGGACGGGACCAGCGGGGCGTGCTTTGCCGTCATCCGCGACAGGTGGCACCAGTTGCTGTTCGGCTTCTACCCGCCGCAGCATTACTGGCGGCCAGTGCTGTCGCTGGTGCTGTTGTTTGTTGCATTGGCCCCTGTGCTGTTCAGCCAGTTGCCGCGCAAATTATTGGGTTTTTCGGCGCTATATCCGTTTGTGGCCTATCAGCTGCTATGGGGCGGGTCGGTCTGGCTGCCCATCTCGGTGATTTTGGGCTTTGTGTTGGGCTATGTTGCCTTTCGCCTGTTGGCCAAATTTGCACCGCTTCTTGCAATTACCGGGGCAATTCTGGTGCCGGTATTGTGGTGGGTGCTGTTTGCAGGGGGCTTCACGGCTGCGATGACGTCGGTTGCGCCGATCGGGCTGGAATTCGTGCGCTCTGACAGGTTTGGCGGGTTCCTGATTTCGCTGGTCATCGGGGTTACCGGCATTTCGCTGTCGCTGCCCATTGGTATTTTGCTGGCTTTGGGCCGCCAGTCCGACATGGTGTTTCTGAAATCCGTCTGTGTGATGGTGATTGAATTCATCCGGGGTGTGCCGCTTATTACACTTCTGTTCACCGCCTCGTTGCTGCTGAACTATTTTCTGCCGCCGGGCACGGCCTTTGACCTGATCTTGCGCGTGATCATCATGGTGACGCTGTTTGCATCCGCCTATATGGCCGAGGTTATTCGCGGTGGCCTTGCTGCCCTGCCAAAGGGCCAATACGAGGCCGCAGACGCGCTGGGGCTGGATTACTGGAAGGCGCAGCGCCTGATCATCATGCCGCAGGCGCTGAAAATCTCGATCCCCGGAATCGTCAATACGTTTATCGGCCTGTTCAAGGACACGACGCTGGTTGTCTTTATCGGGTTGCTGGACCCCATCGGCCTGTCCAATGCCATTCGTGCCGATACGAACTGGAACGGCATCTATTGGGAATTGTTCATCTTCATCGGGGCTTTGTTCTTCATCTTCTGCTTCGGCATGTCGCGCTATTCCATGTATCTGGAACGCAAGCTGAAAACGGATCACAGGTAAAAGGGGTCGCATCATGACCGAAACAAAAATTGAAATCCCGGTGGATCGTGAAATCAACGCCAGCCAGATGCAAATCAGCGACGAGGTGGCGATTCAGATCACCGGCATGAACAAATGGTATGGCACGTTTCATGTGCTGCGCGACATTGACATGACCGTCAACCGTGGCGAACGGATTGTCATTTGCGGGCCGTCCGGGTCGGGCAAGTCAACGCTGATCCGCTGCATCAACCGGCTGGAGGAACATCAGGCCGGGCAGATCATCGTTGATGGCACCGAACTGACCGGCGACCTGAAGAATATCGACAAGGTGCGTTCCGAGGTCGGCATGGTGTTTCAGCATTTCAACCTGTTTCCCCATCTGACGATTCTGGAAAACTGCACCCTTGCGCCGATTTGGGTGCGCAAGACCCCCAAGCGCGAGGCCGAGGAAATTGCCATGCATTTTCTGGAGAAGGTCAAAATTCCCGAACAGGCGCTGAAATATCCCGGCCAGTTGTCGGGCGGCCAGCAACAGCGCGTTGCCATTGCGCGGTCGCTGTGCATGAAACCCCGGATCATGCTGTTTGACGAACCCACATCCGCGCTGGACCCGGAAATGATCAAGGAAGTTCTGGACACCATGATCGCGCTTGCCGAAGAAGGCATGACCATGTTGTGCGTGACCCATGAGATGGGCTTTGCGCAAGCGGTGGCAAACCGCGTTATCTTCATGGACCAGGGGCAGATTGTGGAACAGAACGAACCGCGGGAGTTTTTCAACAACCCCAAATCAGACAGGACCAAGCTGTTCCTAAGCCAAATTCTGGGGCATTGACGCTGCAGAAAGTCCAAGGGAACGGGGGCCTGGATGGCCCCCGTTTCTATTTGGTCAGGATCAGTTTTCCCGCGCGGGTAATGCGCAGTTGATAGGTCTTGCCATCCAGAACAATCTGGGCAAGTGCGCCGCCGCGTGTCAGGGAATAGACGTCATGGACAGGCGGCGTCTGGGTTGGTTGCGGGTCAAAACGGGTTATCGCATTCATGCGCGGGGCCTTTCTGGTCTGTTTGGTTCGGCACGTTTGCTGACCTGTGGGCTGGCTGTTGCCTTAATAGATGACAAAAATACTTGGCTTTGTCAAATCCCGATTAATACTATCGGAAAAGGGTTTTTCTGATGTGATGGCCAGTGTTGCGCTTGCAACCAGACGGGTTTTCAGCACAACTGCGCCCCTGTATCTTTGAATCGGGGCAGGGGGCCTGTCGATGCTGAGGGTGGCCATAAACGGGTTTGGGCGCATCGGGCGCACAGTGGTGCGGGCCTGGCTGCAAGGCGGCTGGCCGAATATCCAGATTGTTGCGGTCAATGATATCGCCAGCGCCGCCGATTGCGCCTATCTGTTCGAATATGATTCGGTTTTCGGGCCGTTTGCGGGGGGGGTCGCCTTGCAAGACGGGCAGCTGATTGTTGCCGGGCGCAGCTTGCGCCTGACCCATGCTGCCGACCTGTCCGATGTTGATTTGTCAGATGTCGATCTGGTGATGGAATGCACAGGCCATGCTGACACGGTGGATGTGGCCCGCAGGGGGCTTCGCGCGGGCGCGCGCCGCGTTCTTGTCTCCGGCCCGTCCAGTGCAGCTCAGGTCACGGTGGTTCTGGGGGCAAATGACAGCGTGCTGACGCCTGACCATACCCTGATTTCAAACGCATCTTGCACCACCAATGCGCTGGCCCCCCTTGCCAAATTGCTGGATGACCATTGGGGCATTCAGACCGGGTTCATGACCACTGTGCATTGCTACACTGGCAGCCAGCCCAGTGTTGACGCCCCGCGCGGGGACCCGGCACGCTCGCGCGCGGCCGCGCTGTCCATGGTGCCCACAACCACCAGCGCGCAGCGTCTTGTTGAACATGTGTTGCCGCAATTGACGGGCCGGTTGCTGGGGGCGGCGGTGCGCGTGCCCACAGCGTCCGTTTCGGCGGTGGATTTGTCGGTCATGCTGGCGCGTCCGGCCACGCTGGCGCAGGTGAATGATGTGTTGCGCGGTGCGGGCGGTGTCATCGGCTGGACCGAAAAGCCGCTTGTTTCCACAGACTTGCGCGCCCGCCCCGAAAGCGTGATCATGGCGCTGCCTGAAACCCAGATGACCCATGGCGGCATGCTGCGTGTTTTTGGCTGGTATGACAATGAATGGGGGTTTTCATGCCGCATGCTGGACATGGCCAAACGGATTTCACTGCTATAGCTGCGATTTCGGTTGCATTTTCAGCGCGAATCCCGCAAAATAATTGCGCGACGTTACCACTATCGACCACTGTTCTCCGACCTCGGCCACAGTCACTTCGATCTTGCACTGACTGAGCCGGGCTGCCGCATGTCGTGGGCAGCATACTTACCAGGAGACATCACCATGGCCAATGGCACAGTGAAATGGTTCAACGCCACCAAAGGTTACGGTTTCATCCAGCCTGAAGGCGGGGCAAAAGACATTTTTGTTCACATCTCGGCTGTTGAGCGTGCAGGTCTGCGCGGTCTGGAAGATGGTCAGAAAGTGACCTTCGATCTGGAAAAAAGCCGCGATGGCCGTGAATCTGCTTCGAATTTGGCGCTGGCATAAGCCACAGCTGCCAAATTTTAGGCATAAGATTTGAAAAACCGCCCATTTATTGGGCGGTTTTTGTTTTTTCACCTGAAAATTCCCTTGAATCGGGGCGATTGGTGGCAATTCGGGGCGATGCGCCACATGTTGAATACCATGCAGATGAACCAAAAATACAGCGACCCTGTTGCGCAATGCGACATGGTGCTGGCCACCGATCTGGATGGCACATTTCTGGGCGGGTCGGCGGCAGCGCGCAAAACCTTGTATGACTGGCTGCGCGCCCATGCCCCGCATACCCGCCTTATCTTCGTTACCGGGCGCGACCCTGATTTCATCAGCGCGCTATGTGCAAATGGTGAAATCCCCGCACCTGAATATGTGATTGGCGATGTTGGCACGACGATCGCGCGGTTCAGCGACGGGCGCGTGCATCCGCTTGATGATCTGGAAGCGCCCATTGCCGATGCGTGGCGCGACCATGGCAACACCGTCAGGGACCGGCTGCGCGGCATTAGCGGGCTAAGGTTGCAGACCGCGCCGTTCCGCTACCGGCTGTCTTATGAATATGGCGCAGGGTTCGACCCTGACAGCCTTGAGGTGTTACACGGGCTGGAAGTGGATATCCTGATCTCGCATGGGTGTTTTGTGGATATCCTGCCCAAAGGCGTCAGCAAAGGGCCGTCCTTGCTGCGGCTGATTGCACATCTGGGCTTGCCTGCCGACAAGGTTCTGGTGGCCGGCGATACGCTGAACGACCTGTCCATGTTTCAAACTGGCCTGCATGGTGCCGTTGTCGGCGGCGCAGAGGCAGAACTGCTGGCCGCGACCCGCAGCCTGCCGCGCGCGCGCCACTGCGCCGAACACGGGGCTGGCGGCATTCTGGAAGCGATTGCCGCCTTCAGCCTGCACCCCACCCCCCCAAAGGTGACTTCATGAAATCCGATCTTGTCATTGTCTATCATCGTCAACCTTATGAAGAAGTGGTTGAAGGCGGCATAACCCGCTACCGTGAAAATTCCAGCCCCAACGGTATTGTGCCCACCTTGAAGGGGTTTTTGGGCACAGCGCAACGCGGCGCGTGGGTCGCATGGAAGGAATGCGCGGATACATCCGCCCCCGGTTTCGACCCGGTGATCGAAATTTCGGACAGTTTCGGCACCTATACGGTCAGTCGGCTTCCGTTGACCAAAGAACAGGTCCGCAGCTTTTATCATGTCACCTCGAAAGAGGCATTCTGGCCCATCCTGCACGGGTTCAAGGAACGCTATAATTACGATCCCGTGGATTGGCCCACATTCCGGTCGGTCAACTGGGCCTTTGCGGAAGCGGCGGCAGAACAGGCCACAGATGACGCGGTGATCTGGATACATGACTATAATCTTTGGCTTGTGCCGGGGTATTTGCGCCAGCTGAAGCCTGATGCGACAATCTGCTTTTTCCACCACACGCCGTTTCCGGGGCCGGACATGTTCAATGTTCTGCCATGGCGGGGCGAAATTATCGACAGTTTGCTGGCCTGCGATTCCGTGGGCTTCCATATTCCGCGCTATGCGCAGAACTTCGCCGCAGTGGTGCGCAGCCTGAAGGCCGCGCGACTGGTCGAAGAAGCCGAAACCCCGCCGCGCATGCTGGCCACCGGCGGCGCATTAAACGACAGGCTTATTCCGCTGGAGCTGGATTTGGGCGGCAAACGCACGCGCATTCACACCAACCCGGTGGGCGTGAATTTTGACCATATCGAGACCCTTGCCGCACGGCCTGACCTGCGCACCCGTGTTGACGAAATTCGCGCTGATCTGGGCGATTGTAAACTGGTTTTGTCCGTGTCGCGCACGGATTATACCAAGGGCAATATCCAGCAACTTGAAGCGTTTGACCGCTTGCTGCAGCGCCGCCGTGACTTGCATGGCAAGGTGCGGCTGATGCTTGTCTCCGTGGGCGCAAACCGCAACATGACCGCCTATGCGGAGGTGCAGGAACAAATTGAATCCCTGACCGGGCGTATCAACGGCACTTATGGCAGTTTCGACTGGCAGCCGGTGTCGCTGATTTCGCGCGCCATACCGTTGGAACAGCTGGTGGCCTATTACGCGGCTGCAGATGTGACATCCATTACCCCGCTGGCAGATGGGCTGAATCTGGTCGCCTCGGAATTTTGCGCTGCGCGCGATGCGCAGCGACCCGGTGCCTTGGTGCTGTCGGAATTTGCGGGCTGCGCGGTGTTGCTGGACGGGGCCATTCCGGTGAACCCGTTTTCAGCAGCGTCCATGGATAGCGGGCTGGAACAAGCCCTTGCCATGACCGAGGACGAAGCCAAAGCGCGCATGCACGCATTGCGCAAATCCGCGAAAGCGTGGGATATCGGCACATGGACGCAGCGCGAAATCGCCCATTTCAAAAGCTTGCGGATCACGCGCAGCGCGGGTAAAGCGACACCAAGTGCCGCGTGATGCGGCATTTATGACCAGACCTGCCGCGAGAGGCGGATTATTGCAGATACGATGAAATTTTCATCAAATTCTTGCATGCAGTTGCGTGCTTCCATGCTATAGCAGGGCTGGCGCCAGGGGTGGGGCCATAACCTTTTTGATACTGGTCGTGCCGCATTCATCATGTCCTGTTCCTTTCTCGCGCATATGACCGACGCCGCGGCTTTGGCGGTTCTGGATTCGGAGCAGTCAGTCACGGACCTTCCCGCAGTTTTGGCGCGCCAATGGCCGGCAGCACCGGCGCTTGAAATGGTGCTGGCAATTTCATCGGCCTGCGATGCGATTGAAGGAATGTATCAGCTGCAAGGGGAAGGCGCCGCGCGTGTTCAGCAGGCATGGCGCATTGCCGCACTTGTGGGCGCGCAGGTCTATGCAGCGCAAAAACTGGGCCAGCCCCATGACACCGCCGCAGATTTGCTGGCGTTCTGGAACCGGTGACCCTGACGCTGTGGCGCGCTTTTGATGGACTTCACCATAATATCTGCAAACGCGGTGCGCGCTGATCGCGCGCCGCGTTTGTTAGACATAAGTCGTTTTGGATGTCAGGCTTTGGTGCCGGTTTTCGCTTCATATTCAGCGGCTTCTGCCAGCCATTCGGCCGCATAATCCACGTCCTGCCATTCCTTGAACCAAGGGCCGCCGCGCGTGTGATGCACTGCTTGCGGATACCCTTGCGCGGGTTTGTCATACCAGCCTTCCAGCCAGTTCCAGCCCGTGGGCAATGCGCCGATTTCATCATCCTGCGCCCATTGCATGCGGTGAAGATAGGCCCCGCTTTCGCGGTTCACCAGCTCGGGTGTCAGCTGTTTGGTGGACGGATGGCCACAATTCATCAGCATGAAGGACGACCAGTTCTTGCGCGGATAGGCCGATTGCGGAACCCCGTCCATTTTGGTGGTTTCCTTGGGCTTGTAGTCATGCTGAACACACAGGACCGCATATTTCGGGTCCATATACTCTTGCAATTCCGCAACATCGCCAAAGAACAGGAAATCGCAATCCACGAATATGGCCCAGCCGTCATAGCCTGCCAGATGCGGCACAAGGAACCGCGAATAGGTGAATTCGGTTGACGCCAGCGGGTCTATCTCGCGGGTATACAGGCCTTGCTCTACCAGATCATCCAGCTTGATGGGAACCACCTCGACAGGGATAGAGGCGTGCTTCTCAAGCGACTGTTTGGCGACCTGATAGGCGATATCCTCTCTCGAATCCCAGCCGATATAGACGCGAAGTTTATCCATGGACATAATCCCCTTACATGTGCGCGCGTTGGGCTGTGTGTATCAACTTCGCCCAAGCGGGAAAACCCGAAATTCGCGGGCGGTTAGCGGGGGGGCGCCAGCATGCGCAAAATCGACGACAGCGCCTTGTCCAAGGGTTGCATGTTTTGCTCCTGCACGCGGTGCGCCCCGGCCAGGAACGGCGCGCGAAATTCAGGGGATTGCGCGTCACAAACCGCCTGCGCCATTTGCGCGGGGTCTGCCACTTCCAGCGCGCCGCCTTCGGCGTGCAGCCGGTCATAGGCTTCGCGGAAATTGGCCACAGTCGGGCCATGCACGATCATGCAATCCAGCGCTACCGCTTCAAACGGGTTCTTGCCGCCCAGTATTCGGTCAGGCAGCGGAAGCGACTGCCCGGTATAGGCCACGGGCGCCAAGCGATACCACAGCCCCATTTCGCCAATGCTGTCCGCGATATACACTTGCGTCCGGGGGGTGATCGCATCGCCGTTTGACCGGCGCGCAACGCGGTCCGCGCCAAAACGTTCCCGCGCCATGGCCTGCGTTTTGTCGGCGTCGCGCATCTGGCGCGGGGCAATGATCATCAGCATGTCGGGCAGCTGTTCACAGGCCAGTGTATGCGCGTCAAAAAGCTGGTCTTCCTCGGTTGCGCGGGTGGATGCGGCCAGCCAGCGGGGGCGCGCACCCATGGCTGAATCCAGTTTCTCGCGTTCGGCGGGCACATCCGGCAAGGGGTCTGATGCGGCTTTCAGAACACCTGTGACCTGAAGCTTGTCCATCGGTGCGCCCAGATCCCGGAACAGCTCATGCGAGGCGCTGTCCTGCACATGGATGTCGTCAAACAGGTTCATCAGCCAGCCATTGGCCGCAGGGGCACGGCGCCTGCGCCTGTAGCGGCGCGGGGTGACATGGGTGTTCAGCAAGATCATGGGACAGCCGCGCGCCTTGGCGGCCATCAGGATGCGTGGCCACAGATCGGCTTCCGCTATGGCGGTCAGGTCGGGGCGCCAATGGTCCATGAAACGGCGCACGGCGGCGGGGGTGTCCACGGGCATGTATTGATGGATCACGCCATCTGGCAGGGCGCGTTTTTCCAGCGCCTGCGCCGAGGCCTGCGTGATGGTTGTCAGAAGGATGGTCACATCCGGGCGTTGCGCGCGCAAGCGCGCAATCAGTGTCAGCAGCGCCACGGATTCGCCCACGCTGACACCATGCATCCAGATCAGCGGCCCGTCCGGGCGGGGTTGGCTGGCATGGCCCCATTTTTCCGCCAGCCGCGCGCTGTCTTCCTTGCCCTGTTTGGCGCGCGACCGCAGCGCCAGCGCCCAAAGTGGCGGCGATACCCATGACAGGGCCAGGTAAAGGGAAATCAGGGCCGGTTTGCGCATCGCTGTCTTCCAGATGTCGGTATGCGCCGCTTTGGGCGACCTGCCCTAAGTGCCGCATGATGCAACATGCCGCAAGCCGGGAATGTCGGCCTGCGGCATTCTTGCAGGTGTTTGCCCATGTTGCGCCCGACGCCTCAGAACAGAATGGAGGGCAACCAAAGCACCAGACCGGGAAAGATGAACAGCAGCGCGATTGCGGCAATCTGCAAAAACACGAAGGGAACCGCGCCCTTGTAGATCATGCCGGTGCTGACAGAATTGGGCGCGACACCCCGCAGATAAAACAGCGAAAACCCGAAAGGTGGGGTCAGGAAGGATGTCTGCAGGTTCACCCCGATCATCACGCCCAGCCACACCGGGTCCACGCCCAGCAGCAACAGGGTAGGGGCGGTGATGGGCAGCACGATGAAGATAATTTCGAACGTGTCCAGAATGAAGCCCAGAACGAACATGATGATCATCACTGTGATCATGGCCCCCATCGCGCCGCCGGGCATGGTGGTCAGGAATTCACGCACCAGATTGTCGCCGCCCATCTGGCGAAACACGATGGCAAACACCGACGCCCCAAACAAGATGACGAAAATCATCGAGGTGACGACCGCAGTGCGTCGCGCCACCTCGGTAAACACCTTGAACGACAGCCGCCAGCGCAGCGCGGCCAGCAGCGTGGCCCCCACCGCGCCCACCGATGCGGCCTCGGTGGGGGTGGCGATGCCGCCAAGGATGGACCCCAGAACCGCGCCGATCAGCAACAGGGGCGGGACCAGTGCGAACAGGATTTCCTTCCACAGCCCCGCCTTCTCCTCGGGGGGGACGGGGGTTGCGGGGCAGGATTGCGGGTCGGTGATGGCCTTGAAAACGATATAGCCGATATACAGCGCCACCAGCAGCAGCCCCGGTATCATCGCGCCTGCAAACAAATCGCCCACCGACACGGTTTTGGGCGCAAAATTCCCAAGGCTCATCTGCACCTGTGAATTCATGCCCGCAATCATGTCGCCCATGAAAATCAGCACCGTGGACGGCGGGATGATCTGGCCCAAAGTGCCTGACGCGCAGATGGACCCGCAGGCCAGTTTGGGATCATAGCCCGCGCGCATCATGGCGGGCAGTGAAATCAGCCCCATGGTGACCACAGTTGCCCCCACCACGCCCGTAGACGCCGCCAGCAGCGCCCCCACCAGAATGACCGAAATGCCAAGGCCCCCGCGCATATTGCCAAACAGCCGCCCCATCGTGGACAGCAATTGTTCGGCAATATTGCTGCGTTCCAGCATGACACCCATGAAGATGAACAAGGGCACTGCCACCAGAACTTCGTTGATCATGTATCCAGTATACCGTCCCGCCAGTGCGCGCAGGTTCGACATGTCGAATACACCGAAATACAGGCCCATATAGGCAAATAGAATGGATGTGCCTGCCAGCGTGAAGGCCACGGGAAACCCCAGCAGCAAAAACCCGATCACCCCGAAAAACATCAACCCGGCCAGGATTTCGCCAATCAATACAGGATCCATGTCAGGCGTGCTCCGTGTCATATTGGTAGCGGTAATCAGATGGCACCAGATCTTCGCGTCCGGCAATGATCAGGATGGAACGAATGCCCATGGCGATGCCCTGCAAGCCGATTGTCACGGCGAACACCAGAATAAAGCTTTTCAGCACAAACAGCCCCGGCATGCCGCCGGGGTTTGAGGAGGCCTCCAGAAGGCCGATGGACCGCATCACGAATGTGTAGCAATAGGACCACACAACCCACGCAAAGGGCAGCAGGAAAAGGCACACGCCCAGCAAATCCAGCCATGCCTTGCGCAACGTGGATGCGGGCCTGTAGAAAATATCCACCCGCACATGGTCATTGCGGTACAGCCCATAGCCCGCCACAGCCGTGAACATCACGCCATTCATCCAGGGATATAAATCCTGCATCCACAGACGTGTCGTGGAAAATATGTAGCGTTCGACGACAACCCAGAAACAGACAATCACAATTCCCGTGGCAAGCCACATGAAGACATTGCCAAGCACCTTGTTGACCAGATTGATCAGGCGCATCAGATACGCAAGCGCTGTCACGACATCCTCCGATGGGAAAGGGGGCGGGATTTGGAAAAATGGCCCCGAAACAGGTCGGGACCATCCGGATTTTCAACCTTGATCAGGCAAGAGCTGTTTTAACCCAGATCGGAAATATCGAAGTATTTTTCGCGTGCCAATGCAAATGTCAGATCGGTGTTTTGCGTGCGCCCACGAAGTTGGTTGAGGGTCCGAATATAGCTTTCCGCCGTTTTGCGTGTCAAAGCATCGCCGCTGCTCAGAATCTCCTCCAGCAATTCGCGTGACGCTACTGCGCCCGCCTGCAGGATACTTTCGGGGAATTCCTTGTGCACGATCACCTCATGGTTCTCAACCATGTCCGCAAGCGCGATCGGATCATAATAGTAAAATTCCGATGGCATGTTGTCATATTCCGCCTGTGCCGCGTCACGAATGATGCTTTGCAGGTCGCTGGGCAGGTCCATGAACTTGGCCTTGTCCACGACAAGCTCGGTCGCAAGTCCGGGTTCGACAAAAGAAGATGTATAGTAGTGCTTGCGCACTTGGTGGAAACCGAAGGCACGGTCATTATACGGGCCAACGAATTCCGCCGCATCCAGTGCGCCTGATTGCAGCGCTGCGAAAATCTCACCGCCCGCTAGGTTGGTGACACTGGCGCCCAGTTTCTGCCAGACCTGCCCCCCCAGACCTGGCGTGCGAAAGCGCATGCCTTGAATGTCGTCAATGCCGGTCAGTTCGTTCTGGAACCAGCCGCCCGCCTGCGTGCCGGTATCGCCGGACAGGAAACCTACGACGCCGAATTGATCATAAATCTCGTCCCAGATTTCCTGCCCGCCGCCAAACCGGACCCAAGCCGATAATTCGCGCGACGTCATCCCATAGGGGACGCCGGTGAAAAACGACAGGCCCACAGATTTGTTTTGCCAGTAATAGGCGGCACCGTGGCTCATTTCCGCAGAGCCGTCCAGAACGGCGTCCAGCGATTGCAGAGCTGGCACAACTTCACCCGCTGCGAACAGTTCGATCGTCAAGCGACCGCCAGATGCCGCAGTGATGCGGTCCGCCACGCGTTGCGCGCCAGTGCCAAGTCCGGGAAAGTTTCTGGCCCATGTCGTGACCATGCGCCAGGTCATCCGACCCTGTGCAACAGCAGGCGCCGCAAGCGACGTTGCCGCAGCCGCACCGCCCCCGAGGGCCGAGGTTTTCAGAAAGGAACGACGATCCATGATTTCCTCCCATGGTGTGTTTTTATTATTCAAGCACGCGCCATTTATTGGCGGGTTCCCCCTATAGACCATAGAGTGCGGAATGTTTGAACATTTTTTTTGGCTTTCGTGATCTGCGTGACGTAGGGGTATTTGCGCCCCCCAACATCCCCCGCCGCCACAATGGCGCGGGCCCGTGCCTGCGCGTTACGCAATGCGGCGCGCGGGCCGAATGTTGATCCAGTTCGCCAGAACAATGATGGCCGCGCCTGCAAACACAAGCGGATCAAGGGCTTCTGCATAAAGCCACACGCCCACCAACGCGATCAGCGGCAGGCGCAGGAATTCCATTGGCGCCACTGTGGACGCAGGCGCTAGGCTAAGCGCCGTGGTCAGCGAATAATGCGCGCTTAACCCTGTGACCCCGATGATGGCCAGCCATGGCCAAATTGCCGCAGGGGGCCATGTGAACCCGCCAATCTGCGCCAGCCCCAGCCCGAACAGCGTTTGCAACACGGTCATCCAGAACAACACGCATAAAACCCCGTCATGGCGCATGATGTGTTTGGTCAGCAGCAGGTTCATGGCAAACCCCACCGCCGCCAGAATCGCCGCCAGATGCCCTGAATTCAGCGCCTGCACCCCCGGTTGCGCCACAACCAGCACCCCGGCAAAGCCCAGAACCGCAACCATAAGACGCTTTCGCGTGAATATTTCCCCCAGCACCAGCGGGGCCAGAAGGGCCACCCAGATGGGCATGGTGAATTCCAGCGCCACCAGTTGCGACAGCGGAATGACCATCAGCCCGTAAAACCACAGGTTCTGTCCGGCGAAATGGAAAATATTGCGCGTCAGGTGCAATCCCGGTCGCGTGGGGCGTATTGCGGCCCCAAACCCCGAACGCGACCGTGTCGACAGCATGACAAGCGCACAGACAATCATGAACCCGATCAGCGAACGCCAGAACATCAGTTCAAACGAATCCAGCACTGTCTGTATGGCGCGTCCTGATACAGCCATGGCAATGAAGGACGCAATGGCCCCGCACATCCAGAATGCGGTCTTGACGGGGTGGTTGGGGGCGTGGGTCAAGCTGTCCTCTCTCGGGGCGGGGCGGGTGCAGTGCAGGTGTACGCCACCCCCCCCCAAGGTCAACGCCAAAGATGCGCGCGGCTGGCAAACACGCCCTGCAATTTGGACAGGATGCGCAAAGCGGGCGCTTTGGGCAGCTTGCCTTGCGCCAGCCGTTCAGCGGCCACTTCCGGCGCGCAGGGCAGGCCCGTAAGCGGGTCCAGATAGCGGGGATAGGCGATCAGCGCGGCATGAACAAACCCCGCCAGACCGGGGCGCGCGCGCCTGCGTTCGGGCACATTGCCCAAATCGCGCGTCAGCCCCCATCCCGCATAAAAGGGCGCGCCCGTTGTGGTGACGGGAACACCGCGCAAAAGCGCCTCCAGCCCCAGGGTGGATGTCATGGTCCAGACTTCCTGCACCTGCTCCAGCAGCCGGGCGGGGTCTGCGTGGTTCAATACCAGATCAGCGTATTGCAACGCCACATCGGCCGTGACTGCGCCGGGGCGCAGGCCCGCTTCCACATCTGGGTGGGGTTTATACAGGATGATCGCGGCGGGGTTGTGCTTGCGCACCTCGCGCAGCAAATCCAGATTGGTGGTGATCCGGCCCGCGCCAAACCGCAAGGAGGCATCATCTTCGACCTGACCGGGCACCAGTATTCTGTGGCCCGAAGGCAGGGCAGGCGGCGCGCCCGACAGGTTGTATTTGCTTAATCCCGCCTTGCGAATGGCCGCGATCAGCCGCCAAGCGCGCGCTTCCCCCCCCGGCGGCAAGGGGGCGGCCATCAGCTGTTCCAGCCGCGACGGGTGGCGCGGATCGTAATACAGGCCCATATCATCGGCAATCAGCGACAGGGGCGGGGTCAGCGCAGCCCCCAACCCGCGCGAGCGCAGGAACCCGTCTTCAATGCGGGTGACAGGGCCATCCGGTGCCGGTGCAGCACCCCAGACCATCGCGCGCGTCGCGGGGCGGGGGGCGCGCGAAAACCGCAATCTGGTCCAGCGCCCGAAAAACGCCTGCAGATGGGGGCGTTTCCACAGCCGCATATTCAGCGCGACATAGCCCGCATGATCTTCGCGCCATGCGCGCACCAGCGCTTCCAGATGGTCGGCCACATCTTCGAATGGACACAGCCGGTCGCGGCAGGGGTCATACCATGTGGGATACAGCAGCATCGCGCCCGCAAAAAGCTGCGCGCGTGTCAGGGTGCGGCGGCGGCGCGGGTGGGGGGACTGGTCCTGCGTCAGGCCCCACCCTGCATAGAAAGGGTGGCCAAAGACATGGGGTTTGTGGCCTGCAAAAATCGCCTCGAACCCAAGTTGGGACGACACAGTGTACACGGCAATCGCGCCGTCCAGCAGGCGCCAGTTTGACACCTTTGTGTCCAGCAAGCTGATATGGGGCGCGCTGCAATCCTGCGTCCCGAAATAGCCCTGACGAAACCCGTGCAGGGTTTCGGGGTGGGTCTTGATGACAATGCGCGCGCCGGGGTGGTCCAGCTGGGCCTGCACCAGCATGTCGCGGAAGACATGATCAGACACAGGCCCCGACAGCCCCCCATGGCGCAGCGCGGCATCATTGCGCACCTGATCCACGACCAGCACATATCCGGGCGCGGGGACGGGGGCGGCGGGGTCATGGGCGCTGTATTTACACAGTTCCAGTGCCTTCATGCGCGCCATGCCAAGGCGCGCGCGTTCAATCAGCGCGTGGTCATCAAACGGGTGCGTTGCCAGCAGGGTTTCCAGATCACTGGGGCGCGAGGGGTCATAATGCACCCCGCTGCGGTCGATCAGCAGGCCCAGCGGCGGTTCGCCCATGCGACCGGGGAAAAGCGAGCGCAAGAAGGCATCCTCAAGGCGCAGAAGCGTTGCGCCCGTGTGCTGCGCCACTGCTTCGCCCCGGCTGGCGCGCGGCGCATGGCCCCACACTGCAACCTGTCCGGTGCTGTCAGGCCAGCCAATGCGCACCGCCAGCCCTGCCAATTGCAAAATTCTGCGGATGCGCCGAGCCGATGCGTGCAGGCCAAGAAAGCCCCCGCTGAAGGCATGCACCCCCTGCGGCCCGGGGGCGCGCAGGGGATCAGTGTGTGATGCGTTCATGGTCATTCACGCGACCCGCTTTACGCTTGTGTGGTCGCGTGTCTGGCGCGCAAAAGCGGGAACCGGTTTTGCGCGCCATGTCCTAGTCGCCGGTAATGGTGCTGCGCGCGACAGATGTTGCTGTCAGCGATCCGGTCAGCGCGGCAATCTGGCGCGCCCACAATACGGAACTGGCCTCGGTCACGAAAATGGTGTCCCCGTCGCGTATTTTGAAATCGCGCGCGTCAAACATGCCCGTGGGCGCTGTCAGGTCCAGCACATAGACGAAACGCTGGTCGGTCACGATATTCTGGTGTCCCAAAATCGCGCTGGCCACTTCGGGCACTTCATCGCGGAAGATGAACACGCCCTTGGGGTCCGCGCGCAACGGGTCCAGACCGCCCACCATGGCCAGCGCGTCAATTGCCGAAATGGTCTGCGTGTCAAAGATCATGCGACTGGATGCACCGGTTGCCCCCAGCACGGAAAACGCGCGCTGGTCCTGTTTGACCAGCACCCGATCCCCGCCGCGCAGTGCAATATCCAGCGACGGGTTGGCGAAGATATCCTCCAGCCACGCGCTGTCCTGACGGGTGCCGCGTGTCACCAGCACCTGGGCTGTTTCCAGCGGAATGTTGATCCCGCCTGCCAGCGCAACCATTGCACTTAGCCGCCCTGTGGCGCGCGTGATGGGATAGACGCCCTGAACATTGACCCCGCCCGTGACCGACACGCTTGCGCCGTCGCCAGCTTCGCGCGAAACCACGACCTGCGGTTCGGGGGTCTGTTCGTCAAGCGATTGCGTCAGCACGCGGCGCAGGGCATCTGGGGAATGGCCGGCTGCGCGAATGCGTCCGGCATAGGGCACGAATATGAACCCCGCATCATCGACCTGCAATTCTTCAATGATGGCATTGTTGGCCGTTTCCGGCGCAAGCAACCCTTCGGGCACGTTTTCGTATATGTTCAGGCGGATTGTGTCACCGGGGCGGATGGTGTCGCCCCCCAGCAAGGCCCCAGACCGCAGCGCATGGCTGAACCCCAATGACGCTGGACGGTTGGCCACCTGCGCCACCTGTCTGGTGACCCCGATAACATGCGCATCACCGGACCGCATGACGGACCCTTCGAAGATTTCGTTCATGGTAGGGCCGTCTCGGGACACACCACAAGAAGACGTGACAGCCAAAGCTGCAAGCAGGGCCACCGAATGGCCCCATTTTAAAGACAAAGCAAACACTGCTCGGGCTCCTTTGAAAAGGACATGCCTCTGATAATTGGGGAAACCATACAGGCTGGGTGGGATTTCGCCAAGGGGTTTAATGACTTGGCGGCTACTTCGCCTTGCGCACCTGTTGCCGTGGTGCCGCGTCCCCGCGCATCAGCGCCGCATAAGGGTCGTCGGGGGCCAGCATCAGATCCACCACATGTCGCATCAATTGCCGCCGTCCCCGCAAAGAATAGTATCCCCCCGGCACCTGAGAGGTTTCCAGCAAGAAGCGCCGGTAATCACGATACGCGCGCGCATCGGGGCGGGCGGGGTGTGTGAAAAACGCCTCAACACTCTGGTCCGAGACGAATTCGGGCTTGTCATAGACCGCGCGCCCGAAAATTTTCAGCGGCATCCCGCGCCACAGCACCTGTTGCGCCGCAGTGGAATTGACCGTCACCGCCGAACGGGCATGGTTCAGAAGGGCCGCAAGTTTGCCCCCGCGCACAAAATGCACCCGCCCCGACAGGCCATGTGCCTGTGTCAGCGCCTTGATGGAGGCATGCAGCGGGGCGCGCCCATCTTCCAGCGGGTGGGCCTTGATGACAAGGTGATGATGGCGCGGCGCGCCCTTGGCAAAGCCCGCAAAGACCAGTTCCAGAAATTCCGTCAGCGTCGTGAAGGGGCTATGCGCCTGAAAGCTGCTGTCATGTTCCAGTTGCAACAACACCAGATGATAGGGAAAGCCGCCATTGCGAATGCGCCAGCTGGCCAGGGCGCGTTGCAGATATGTCAGCGGCATGGCCCATAGGCGTTTGAGATACAGCGCGAATTCCTGCGCGACACCCAGCGAGCGATGCGGGCGGAAATGGCGGTAGCGCCGGTTCAGTGCCAGCACGCAGAAATGATACACTGCCCCATAGAAGATATGATGGCGCATATCGCCCCAATGGGCGGGGGGGTCGGGCAGTTCCAGTTCGCTTTTGCGCAAGGCGCGGCGCATGGATCGGATGGTCATATGCATCAGCGCGGAATTGCCGTTTGACCCGTTGCGTTCATAGGTCACCCAATAGGGTCGCAAATATCCTTCTTCGAAGACATGGATCGTAAGGCCCGCGGCCCTTGCGATCTGGACGGCCTGCGCATGCAAGGGGCGCACATCGCCGTATAGCACAATATCGGTGACCTTATGGGCGGTCAGAATGTCGCGGAACTGTGCAGGCCAGTGCTCTGGTGGGGCGGTAAACGGAATGTAATGCGCCTTGTCGCGCCAGAACACGGCATCGCCCTGATTGAAGCCCACACGCCAGACTTGCGCGCCGGTCTGGCGCAGCATTGCGCCCAATCTGTTGAAAAATGGTCCATGTGGTCCCTGCAACAACAGGAAGCACCGCCCCTCACCACTGATACGCATGATACACCGCGCCTGTAATTACTTGATATGCAGATGATACGCCCGAAATTTTGTCAAACCCTAAACCTGCCCTGTCTGCATGTCAGCCATATAGTTAACAAAAACGGCATCACTGTGGCGGGCTTGCTATCGTTGGTGGGGCGGTTTACGTCAGACATTGCAATCTGAAAGGGGCGTCAGGTCATGTTCACAGGGATTATCACGGATATCGGGGTTGTTGGCGAACTGGTGCAGGAGGGCGATTTGCGCGCGCGCATCCACACGCGCT
This sequence comes from Roseinatronobacter sp. NSM, assembly GCF_052379845.1. Lineage (NCBI taxonomy): Bacteria > Pseudomonadati > Pseudomonadota > Alphaproteobacteria > Rhodobacterales > Paracoccaceae > Roseinatronobacter > Roseinatronobacter sp. NSM. The sequence continues at coordinate 121,434 of NZ_JBQTCF010000009.1, forward strand.
ATGACACGGACAAAATCGACCTTGGCGCGTCCATTGCGTCTGACGGGGTGTGCCTGACGGTGGTGGCGCTGGGGCCGGACTGGTATGAAGTGCAGGTCTCGGCGGAAACGGTGGCCAAGACCAATCTGGGCCAGTGGCAAACCGGCCGCCGCGTCAATCTGGAACGCGCGCTGAAAGTGGGCGATGAACTGGGCGGGCATATTGTGTCGGGGCATGTGGACGGGCTGGCCCATGTGGTGGGACTGGACCGCGACGGGGACAGCACGCGGTTGCGCCTGCGCGCGCCGGGCAGCCTTGCGGGGTTTATTGCCCCCAAAGGGTCCGTCACACTGAATGGCACATCGCTGACCGTGAATGACGTGGACGGCGCGGAATTCGGGATCAACCTGATCCCGCATACCAAACAGGTCACGACATGGGGGGATGTCGCGCTTGGCGATGCCATCAATCTGGAAGTCGACACCATGGCGCGCTATGTGGCGCGATTGCGCGACTGGGACAGGATGGACACCGCGTCCTAGGCTACGCCAATGACAGATGATTGGGTCCATGACAGCATTGCCGAACGGCGCGCCGCAGAAGCGCTGATTGTGGACGTGGACGGGTTCGAAGGACCGCTTGACCTGCTGTTGATGCTGTCGCGCACCCAAAAGGTGGATTTGCGCCGCATTTCGGTGTTGCAACTGTCTGAACAATATCTGGTTTTCGTTGAAAAGGCGCGGGAATTGCGCATTGAACTGGCTGCCGATTATCTGGTGATGGCGGCCTGGCTGGCCTATCTTAAATCACGCCTTCTGTTGCCGCCCGACCCCACGGAGGAGGGACCCTCTGGTGAAGAACTGGCGGCGCATCTGGCCTTTCAGCTGGAACGCCTGCAGGCCATGCGCGAAGCGGCCGCGCGCCTGTTGGGACGCGACCAGAAGGGGCGGGATTTTTTCGTGCGCGGTGATCCTCAGAGTTTGGCAGTCAACCGCAAGACAGTGTATGATGCCAGCCTGCTGGACCTGATGCGCGCCTATGCGCGGTTGCGCACCCGTGACGAGTTCCGCCCTTATGCATTTGACCGCACAGATATCTACCCGCTGGAAGCCGCATTGGAACGCTTGTTGCAGATGGTGCCCGGCGCGGTTGACTGGACAAGCCTGCAAGCCTATCTGCCGGACGGATGGCGCGGCGCCCCCGCGCGCAAGCGCTCTGCCATGGCCTCGACATTTGCGGCGACACTTGAACTGGCCAAACAAGGCCAGATCGAGCTGCGCCAGTCCGACACATTTGCCCCCTTGCATTTGCGCAGGCGCAAAGGGCAATAGGGGCGCATCATGACACTGCCGCCCGATGCCGCCCCCGACAAAAGCCTGTTTCCCGCCCCCCCCATGGCCGAACAGGAACGCATGATCGAAGCGATCCTGTTTGCCAGCGCCGATCCGCTGACGCTGGCGGCCATTGCCGCACGCCTGCCACATGGGTGCGATGCCGCTGAAGCGCTGGCGCATCTGCGCACGCGCTATCAGGGGCGGGGGGTCACGCTGGTGCGGGTGGGCGATGGCTACGCGCTGCGCACTGCGCCTGATCTGGGCTACCTTATGCAATCCGAACGGGTTGAGCTGCGCAAATTGTCGCGTGCGGCAATCGAAACCCTTGCGATTATTGCCTATCACCAGCCTGTCACCCGCGCCGAGATTGAGGAAATCCGCGGCGTTGCCCTGTCGCGCGGAACGATCGATCAGTTGCTGGAACTGGAATGGATTCGTCTGGGGCGCAGGCGCATGACCCCGGGGCGCCCTGTGACATTCGTTGTGACGCCTGCGTTTCTGGACCATTTCGGGCTGGAATCCGCGCGTGACCTGCCGGGCCTGAGGGAATTGCGCGAAGCGGGATTGCTGGACAGCCGTCCCATGCCCGGACGCGAAGGGGGCGGGCGCGAGGATGATGACGATGACGATGACGATGCGGGGCAAAGCGGGCAATCGGAATTGTTCGAGGATTGATGATCCCCGCGTCTTATACTGACGGCACTGTGCATGTGCCGTCAGTATAAAGAGGGGAATTGGAGGGCTGTCGCCCCCCAAACCCCCTGCCTGAAGGGGGGCACGCCCCCCTTCAGAAACCCCGGTGGATATTTTTGCCAGAATGAAAGCCGCGACTGGTCAATTCGGGTGGGGCGCTGTTCGGGTTAGGCGTTGTCTGCATTTAGCGGGAGGACTAGGTGTGTAGTCCCAGCATGTGGAGGGTTGGGTCAATGTTGAATCGTTCTGGCTCAGAAGTCCAGATTTTGCAGATATATTCGAATGGCGTGAGGCCTTGCAGCGTCTTCAACCGGCGTGCGC